>JBMYOA010000367.1:0-1479 GCA_049598825.1 Opitutales bacterium
AAGGTCAATACGAGAGGTTCTGAACCTGTGTTCTCGATTTCAACACCACCACTCGAAAGGGCAGATTGCGTGATAAATCCGATCTCTGGGTAGATCTCGCCAAGTTTCATGTTCTGATTGTAACTCACTTCGAGCTTTCCAATGCGACCGCTTCCTCCATTGGTGTGGAAAAGGGTCGGGCTATCAGGACAGAAATTTGTTTTCGCACCCGGTTGAACAGTGAGGCGAAGAATTGAAACCTTTTGGTCGCCAAGAACATCACCGTAGACAATCCATTGGGCATCCACTCCGTCACCCGCAAATTCATTCGCAGTGATGGCAGGTCGTGCATTCTTCTGAACAAAATCAGGATCCTGATTGGCTTCAAAATCAAATTTCTCAACCAAGTATTCCCAGTCTTCATGACGATCCTTGGGATAATCCTCTTCGCGGCATGCATAGAAAGCGTCCGCTGCTCCGATGCGACCATCGAGAGTAAGATCCTCAGCCAGAAAATGCTCGTCCATGGTCACATGAACCTCATGCGTGCAAAGATCAGTTGGGGAATGAAGCACCCCGTTGGGCATAACGAAGCCGTTATCAATGTGCATCATCGTGTGAGGGGACAAATGCCGGACTCCGTTGTATTCCCCCTGTCCAAAACTTTTCATGCAGGCAAGAAACTGATCCTTCGATACGAAGGGGTAAAGTCCCATGGCTGTGGTATGATAGTGCGAATGACTGACTCCTGGATTATCAAAAGAATTAATATCATAGACCTCCCACTTGGACCAGTGAAGGTGGTGAGGGATAGGATTTAAGTTATCGAACTTCTTGGAAACAATCGGCCAGGTTGGGTCGCCATACAGAGCCTTGGAAAAGGCGGTAATCTTCTCACCCATGACCGACTCAGGATTGGAAAGGATCAAATCCTGCAGAGAAATGACCTGTCCACTGGGAGTAAGAACATGGGATTCCCCCTCACGATAGGGAGCTTTGCCTGTACGCGAATCGATAACGCCTGTGACGATGGGAACAGTACATCCCATCCAGACTTCATCCAACCCGGTTCCACCCATGTAATCGGGATGGTAGGAATCTTCAGAGAGGCGGAGACGTTTGCCTGGAGAACAAAAGGTTCTTCCGGCATAACGGTGTATAAGGGGCAAAACGCCACCATTGTGGTTAAGACAGTCATCGAGAACAGCTGCGGATTCTCCGCCAGATCCGTCGATCACATCCTGTTGTGGATATTCGTGAAGTTTTTCAGGTAAAATAGATGAAGCAGCCATGAATAATATATCTTAAAATTTAAAAGAAGAGGTGAGAGTTTGGAATTTATTACACATGAAGATTGCGGGTTGCAAGTGTGATTCAGTCTTCAAAGTTAGTCACATCTTTTGCGTCCCATCTTTCCTTTTTGGGCAAACACTTTTGAGGATGTACCATTTATTGATCAAGCTTGATCGTTTTAAGGGAAATCTCGACTTCACCCTTTGT
>JBMYOA010000368.1:0-1478 GCA_049598825.1 Opitutales bacterium
TCCTCATCAATCGACCTTCTGCTTGTCTTCGCCTTACGGAAAACATTTTTACAGAACTCCTCGGTTTTTGCATCTAATCCAAAACGTACTATTAGATTCTCTGTCGTTTCAATCTCGGTTGCTGATACTCCTCCATCTGCCTTGGCAATCTTTGCCGCACACGAGAAAAAATAAGCAAGATAAAGGATCCTTGCTTTTTTCTCATTTTGAGGAGTTGGATCATCGTCATCATAGAGGTGCCCGATAGCTGCACCAGCTAACGCACCAATTGGACCTCCAAGCATTCCGACTCCTGTTCCGATCAACTTGCCCCACCAGTTCATCTTTAAAAAGAAAGCTAAATAACTAAGTTCTACGATATGGTTCAGGATTCGGACCAATAGGTCTTCCGGTATTTGGAATTACCTGGACGCATCGGTCGTCCCATAGTTCAATCATATCCATATCCTTGGCATTTGTGATTTCTAAATCAGGAAGGTCATGTTTTTTTAACCATTCACGAATCGGAGGAATGGCAAGTTCAGGGTTTTGGGCACGAGCAGTGACAATCTTAACCCTATACCCCAAATCTAACCAAATTTTCAGGCGCTTCATCATCATGGGCACAGGCTTACCAATATGTTCAAAGCCCTGCCATGGTTCCGCCTCAGCCAATGTGCCATCTAAATCCACACCTATCCATTGCAAGGATTCTGCTTCCTCCCCGAATTTATTTTCATCGGTCATCGGCAAACCTCGAGTATGGGGGACAGACACTTCCAAGTGAGTACCAAATAGCTTTTGTAAAAAGGATCCAAACATTGAAATCGCATTAAATATCTAACCTTGCACAGAGATTTTTTTCGAGCAAGATCAATAAGTGTAAATGAATTTTCTAGCGGCAGATCTATCCGGTTTTTTTTCTCTGAAAGGATTATCCTGGATATTAGTTGCTTGGACTTCCCTCTACATTTTTCGACCAATCACTACAATTATACACGAACTAGGGCATGCAATCCTTGCCTCAATCCTGACTGAACAACCTGTTCAAATTAAGGTTGGGGCAGGGCAGCACACATTCAATTATCAGTTTAAAAGGATAGAACTGCTCCTTGCAGGTAAAATGATGATTTCAGGACACACCGCTTTTTCAGATCTTAATCTCACAAAGATTAAACTTCTTTCTATCTTACTGGCTGGTCCTATTTTCTCCGCTTTGGCGTCAGCACTTGGGTTAATCCTAATTTATCAAACCAAACTCCACCCAGCTATCGATGCGGTAATTATTGGCTGGGTCTGCAGTCATCTTCTTTGCTTTATAAGAAATACTTTGCCGGCTCATTTGCATGATCCTGATAATAAAAACTCTAGAGGAATACCCAGTGATGGACTGCAGATTTATAGAATCCTCAAGCAACGCTCTTAAATTCGCCTAGGAAGCTAACTGCTGATCATATAATTTACGATAAATAGAACTGGACTCGTAAATATCGTCGTGT
>JBMYOA010000369.1:0-1477 GCA_049598825.1 Opitutales bacterium
CCGTCGGGTTTATCGTCACCATCGGCATCGGGAATAAAAATTAACTCGGGAGGCATTCCCACATAGACACCGCCCATGCCCACAATAATCCCAGAACTGAAGGAAAGGTCTTCAGTAAATGTCTTTTTCTTGTCGAATACACCATCCCCATCCGTATCCTCAAAAATTTGAATGCGGTTACGCTTGTCGGTTGAGTGAGCCCGTCGGGTCTGGTAATTATAATTTTCCAGAGTCCAGAGCCGGCCCCGGAAATCGAAACAAAAGGCAATCGCCTCACCGATATCTGGCTCGGCCACGAATGCCTTGACCTCAAACCCATTCATCACCTCCATTTTTGCAATGGCTTCATCTGGTTTAAGAAATGGGGCGTTATTGGTGGGGACTGCCGACCAGGCAATCGAACTGATTACCAAAAGGGTGCAATTTATAAGATTTTTTTTCATGGCAGAGGCACTTGTTGTTCGGTTCGCATGTAGGCAATAAGATCGAGAATCTGTTTATCCTGTAAGGGATTGAGTAATCCCTCGGGCATCATCGAAACTCTCGAAGTTTGGCGTGATTTGATATCGGACTTGGCAACCACGGTCTTCTGACCAACCATATTTAGCACAACCTTACTCGCATCCTCCTCCACCACATTACCAACAAAGACCTGTCCGTCCCTTGAAGTAACAGTAACCATCCGATAGCCTTCCGGGACATCATAACTGGGGGCTAAAACATTGAGCAAAAAATAATCAAGGTTGGCCCGGTTCGATCCGGTGAGCTCAGGGCCGATCTTTCCACCTTCCCCGTACATGATATGACAAGCTCCGCAAACCTGCTGGTAAACGACTCTTCCCTGAGAGACATCCGCTTTGGCAAAATCAGCGGCTAGAATCTTTTGACGATATTTGGCAATCATCCTGTCTTTTCCTTCTCCCACTTCTGATACTTTACCGTAAGCTTTCACAAAAGAACTTCCCAATATACTTTGCAGACTTCTTGCAGTATAAGTTGGGATATCCGACTTCTCAATCTTTCCGTCCTTTAATGCTCCGAGCAGTTCTTTGGCATAAGATAATCTGGACGCTAAAGTATCGACGGTTACCCGTTTGGCCTCGGTATTGAATTTTGAGTACGCAGAAAGCAGTACGGATGGAGCCTGCGGATACTCAAAGAAGGAATAGGCCCGGATTGCATCGACCTGCAATTCCGTCTCGAGAAGGAATTCCAGCTTGGGCGGGAGTTCTTTGAATCTCATGGCAATCAGTCCGGCAAGAGCTTCTCTCCGATCCGCAATAGAGGCAGATTTATTCAGGAGAAGTTTGAGGGCATCCTCACTGATCGAACGATCCCCGAAGATCTGGCTGAGCTGACTGACCAGTTTGATAATCTCGTCATTCTTGGAACGGGAAAGTTTTAACCGCAGAGAACTCCAGGACGCAGGTGCCTCCACTTCTCGGGCACCCGACAAACCGGTAAGGGTACCCCGAAG
>JBMYOA010000370.1:0-1461 GCA_049598825.1 Opitutales bacterium
AAGTTCAAAAAAAAATTACGTCGAAACAATAACTTTTTTACCAATAACAATAATATTTCATGCAAAGCATTGATTTACAACATTATGCAAAAATGAAAAATATTAAAAAAAAAGTGATCTGAGAGGTATTGATACGCAAAAACATTAAATTTGCCTTAAAAGCTTGCTCAAAACCTTTCCCGGACCACATTCCTCAAAAGTCACCACACCTGCCTTTCGCATCCCCAAAATTGTATCCGTCCAACGAACAGGGCTATGGATTTGACGAACGAGGGTCTCCGCAATTAAGGAAGCATCGGCGTAGGGTGCGGCGGTCACATTTGCAAAGACTGAAATGACAGGAGAATTAAAAGTAAAACCCTGTAAAAATTCAGCAAATTTTTGAGCGGGTTCTTCCATCATCCGGGAGTGAAAAGCACCACTGACCTTGAGAGGAACCACGAGCTTGGCACCCGCCTCTTTGATGGGGGCCAGAGATTCCGTAATCTCAGCTGCCGGCCCTGAAATGACAATCTGTCCGGGGGAATTAAAATTGGCCAAGTCAATCGCCTCCAGACCTTGCTCGGTCAGGGCTTTACGGATGCCAGCCTCGTCCAATCCGATAACCGCAGCCATGCCACCTCCGATAACCTCGGACATGATCTGACCGCGTTTGGCCACCATTTTGAGGCCATCCTCAAAGGAAAAGACTTCAGCAAAGGCAAGGGCGGCAAACTCACCCACGGAATGCCCCGCCGCCATCGCTGGCATTCCCTGTTCTTGCTTCCGGAACATTGCCTGCAAGAAGCTCACTGCATAAAGAGCGGGTTGGGTGAACTGGGTTTGCCCAAGTTTTTCCTCCGGGCCTTCAAGACAAAGCTCCTTAATAGAATAGCCAAGCGATTCGCTTGCCAGGGCGACCTCGTCCGGAAAAGCGTCAAATAAATCAGCCCCCATTCCAATCTTTTGGGAACCTTGTCCGGGAAATAGAAAGGCAGTACTCATCGATGATTTTTCGAGCAAATGAGTTGCTCTGGTTGCGAATTTATAAAAAGATGCATCCGAGCATTTAACCGAAAGAATAGAAAAAAATGCAAGAACATCTGATCATTGATGGAAACAACGCCCTGCATGCGATTCCTGGCTTGGCCAAATCCATGGAGAGAGACCGGCAAGTAGCCCGGGATGACCTAATCCGTATGCTCGAACCCCTTCAGGCAAGAAGCCAGTATCTGCTAACGGTGGTTTTTGACGGAAGAGGGGGGAAAACTTCCCTAACCAAGCATCAGGGGAATCAACAATACTCAATCATCTACTCTTCATCATCTCAGGGAGCAGATGGGGTGATCGAAAGGATGCTCATGGCAGCGGAATTTCCCGAGCGTATAACTGTGGGCACCAATGATAACCTGATTCGCAATTGTGCCTACACCCACGGGGCAGCCGTCATGCGGGTCGAGGAATTGGTTAAAAAATTGGATA
>JBMYOA010000371.1:0-1457 GCA_049598825.1 Opitutales bacterium
CATTGGTCACAAGTTAAGGTTTTTGAGGTCAGGTCAAATCTAGTTCAGCTTGCCAAGTAAAGAGCAGTTGTGGTATAATTGACCAAATCCCAGAAAAATTTAGCCGGTGTTTCCTGCACCTCGGAATATAGGGAGGAAGTTGATGAAAAAAAAGAAAAGGAAAAAAAAGAAGAAAAGTTCGGTTCGACATACGCGAGCAGTAAAGCGAGCTTTGGTCAAGCAACCAATAGCCCCTCCACCTGACGAGGAAATAAAGAACCGTTTTGCAGAAATACTTTTACCTGCAATTGATGCGCAAAAAGAGTTCGTTAAAAAACTAGGTTTGCGCAGTCGGTCGTTGACCTTACGCGTGATGGTCGCCATTGTTGTAAGTGTGATTTGGCGTCAATTGCCTGGCGGAGGAAGTGAAATCTCGCGTCTGCTCGTAAGTGAAGGCTTATTATGGGTGGTGGTAATGAAAGTCAGCCAACAGGCGATATCGGAACGTCTTCGTACCTTCCCGCCAATTATTTTTTTACGAATTTTCCAATCAATTTTGCCTGTCTTACGAAAACGCTGGCAAGAGCGAGATCGCCCGTTACCACCGCCTTTAGCTTGGGCCACAAAAAAATACAAAAAAGTTCTAAGCGTTGATGGGTCAACTCTGGATGCTTTAGAACGTCGTGTCGGCTTGCTACGTGGCCAAGAGAAGCATCCGTTGGCAGGCAAAATGATGGGGTTATTAGACCTCAGCTCTTGGCTTCCGTATTGGATTTGGTATGAAGAAAAGCCCACCACAAGTGAGCAAAACTTTTGGACAAGGATTTTGCTAGCAGTTCCTAAAGGGGCATTGTTACTCTTTGATTTGGGTTTTACCAATTTTGGCAGGTTTGCTGATTTGACTCAAAAAGGGGTTACTTTTATCACTCGTGCCAAGAGTAATCTGTCTTTTGATGTTGAAAAAGTCCTGTTCAAAAGCCAAAATCTGGTCGATTTAGTGATTTGGATTGGCGAAGGAAAGACTCGACAGCGAGTACGTCTGATTAAAGCTTGCTATAAAGGGCAATGGCACAGCTATATCACAAATGAACTTGATCCAGACGAATTGCCCGCCGCTTACGTAGTAGCGCTTTATTACCAGCGCTGGACGATAGAAGACGCCTATAACATTGTCAAACGACTCCTAGGGCTCGCTTATTTTTGGAATGGCTCACAAAATGGAGTCCAATTACAACTTTGGGCGACATGGATTATATATGCCATATTAGTCGATATGACCGATGATGTGGCCCAATTACTTGGCAAACGCTTTCTTGACATCTCTATTGAGAGAGTATTTAAAAGTCTTTACTATTTTGCACAGGCTCTCGAACGGGGCGAAGCGAACGACCCTATTGACTACTTAGCAAAAAATGCAAAGTGGTTAGGAATTATCAAATCTAGGCGTAGGCGTGCTAGAGACCAAGTCTGGTTTTGGG
>JBMYOA010000372.1:0-1454 GCA_049598825.1 Opitutales bacterium
CTACGGTGTCGAAGTACTCTCGTCCATCTAATCCGTAGTAATAATCTGTAGGAAGAGTGCGAGATGTCAGCGCTAGTGCCATTGCCTCTGCAACTGGATCTACGAGCCCAGGGTTATCTCCATCACCCAGCAAGTCTTCAAGAGCGTTACTGATTGCCCACTGCTCTCGTCGTCGCTGCCTTTCTTCCTCTTCTTCTTGTTCCTGTATTCGAGCTTTCCTCTCCATGTCCTCCTGTACCAGTTGGTCTTGGAGCGGGTCATAAATTGGAATCTCGGGTACTTCAACTTGTTCTTCGTATCCGGGGCAACTCGGGTCGCTTTGAGGATCAAAACACGTATCGTACCTATACGAATAGACCACGCTGGCATCTTCTACACTTCCTTCGCCTTCTACTTCAATTGATCCCGGACCCCAAAGTTCTGCATTCAAGTTTGGAAACACAAACTTCTTTCTTATCGTGTTTCCTGGAAGTCCTGTCCAATCGTCTGCATTTCGAAAAATATATCCTGAACCATCTGCGTACTCGTTCTGTACGTACACAATCATTCCTGTTTCAGGATCTTTTACTGCTGTATACTGGTATACCAATCCGTTTACTTCCAGTCCAGCTTGTGACGGAAGTATATTGGTCATTACCCAATTCAAGCCAAAAGCAGCAGCGTTATTTGTGGTACCGTAGACTTCCTCAGAGTAGGAGGGCTGCGAGCAGTATAAGAACGCCGCCAGCGCCCATAAGTGTCTTTTCGTCACTACTCAGTTCCTTTTCTTCGGCTTCTTCCGCCCTTGGCTCAGGATTCTCTGCTACTTCCCACGCCGCTTTTGCTTCTGCTCCAATCAGTCCATCTTTTGGACAAGGTGTTCCAGCATTCATCATTGCTTCAAACACTCGTTGATCTTGACACATGACTGATACCGCTGCAACTTTCATTCCCATATCGTACAAAGTTTTCGCGTTTTTCAGCATTTCGCAGTTATCGTCCGTAATCTGCGTGCCGGTTGATACACCGAGTATCTGAGTTTGCACCGCACCCGCTACGCCGAAGGTACATAAGTCGCTATTACTCGTGTTGATTGTAGGACTTATTGCCGATGCAGGAGGCGACTTCAAATCCGTCTCTTGCTTTGTTGTTACCGTCGACTCTGTAATGATTGGCTCTGGTGCTTCTGTTTCCTGTGCAAAAGTAGGAACTGAAAACAGCAATGCTGCAAATACATATTTTATTCTGGGTCGCATTCCTCTACCCTTACTATGGTTGTTTTGATAATATCTTTATAAGTGCCATCCGGTTGCAAAATAACAATGCGGTCACTCATCCCATTATTGCATCCTTTGGGCATAGTTCCGATTGCTTCCAGCTTGACTCCACTTTTCCAATGTTTGTAAGTTACTTTTAACATTTGGGTTTCCGATTTCGTATTCTCCAATTATATGTCAGAGGGGGTTGAATGTCAA
>JBMYOA010000373.1:0-1448 GCA_049598825.1 Opitutales bacterium
TTACCTTTTCTTATTCATTCATTTTGATAATGCGCAACCTCAATTTTTGCGATTTGTAAAAACCGCAAGGGATTGTGGTTTGGTTTAGGAGGTGATTTTTTCGAGAGCCTGATAGCTTCTCGCGATCATTTCCCGGGGATCATCAAGCAAATTGGCGGAGGCCAGTGCGTTGTCGATCAGCTGATTCGAAACGAGAAGAGCGGTTTCTTCATCTTTTTCAATCAGACCAGAAAGTCCGCGAATAATCCCGTGTCTCGGGTTGATTTGAAGCTTTACTGTCTGAGCAGGCATTTCATCATCCGGACCCTGCATCATTTTCATGATCCGACGGGCGGAGGCACCCCCCATGGCATCTGAACCAACGACACAAACCGGACTGTCGATAAGTCTTTCTCCTTCTTCCACATCAGAAAGACGGTCTTTGAGCTTATCTTTCAACCATTTGCAAAGTTTTTTAAAGGATTTCTTATCCAGGGACTCACCTTCGGGTTCCTGATCCAGTTTATCGAGTTTGAGATCCTCAGAATCTGCCGAAATGACCTTGAATTCCTTGTAGTCGCGAACCGATTGCATCACATACTCATCCACAGGTTCGGTAAGCAATAAAACTTCCAGGCTTCGAGCGCGGAGGGCTTCCAGGTATGGACCTGCCTCGATCGATTTTCTACTTTTTCCGAAAAGAAAGAGAATTTCTTTCTGCTCACTGGCCATACGGTCAACATATGCATCGAGACCAGTAAGTTTACCCGGCTCCAACGCGGTTGACTCAAAACGGAGAAGCTTGGCGAGATCATCTTTGTAGGTGAAGTCAGTTGCTACGCCTTCCTTAATGAGAGGACCAAATTCATTCCAAAATTCGAGAAAAGTCTCTTCCTGCTTGTTGGACTGCTCATTGAGGAAGCGGATGAAACGCTTGGTCAGCACCTGATTCAATTTACGCAGCAATTCACTGTCCTGCATAGTCTCACGGGAAACATTGAGTGGCAGGTCCGAACTATCGACTACCCCGCGGAGAAAGCGCAACCATTCCGGGAAGAGACTTTTGGGCTCCGCATCAATGAGGACTTTACGGCAATGCAAGGCAACTTTGTTCTCGTTGCGCATCATGCCCATTTTTTCCATATTTCTCTTCGGAACGAAAAGGAGGGCATTGATCTCCAGGGGAGCATCCGCACTAAAGTGCATCCGCATCAACGGACCTTCGTAATCGTTGCCCTGGAATTTATAAAATTCCTCATATTCTTCATCGGTCACTTCACTTTTCGAACGTAACCAAATGGCTTCAATGGTGTTTACCTTCTCACCATTAACTGAAACGGGAAACTGGACGAATGCGGAGTATTTTTTGACGATATCCTTGATCCGGTCCTCTTTGGCATAGTCGGTAAAGTCTTCTTTCAGTTTGATGACAATTTTGGTTCCCCGACGCTGTCCATCCACTTCTTCAA
>JBMYOA010000374.1:0-1442 GCA_049598825.1 Opitutales bacterium
CTTGCCCTAGGATTCATTTAAATTTCTCTAACCTAGGTTGGCGGACTTAGGGTCATTATCCGAAAATGCCCCTTCAAATATCACAAGTTGAACTTTCGCAGGCTTACAGCGGAAGCATCGCTTCCCGTAATGTTGAGAAATCTTTGAACAAGATAGCTACCGGGAAGAAACTTCACGCAGATGGAGAGGATTCAGCAGCCTATGCACAATCCTTACGCATGGAGAGTCAGCAGAAGCATGGTCTTAATAACTTAAAGAATCTTCAAAATTTAATCTCATACAGCCAGGCACAAGAGGATGCTCTCAATAAAGCAGCTGGAATTCTCGATCGCATGGGCGTTCTTGCAACCCAATCGCTTGATATCGTCAAAAACGATAAGGATCGCGAAAACTATAATAAAGAATTTCAGGAGCTTGCCCAAAGCTTAGATGAGGTTGAAGGAATGAAGTTCAATGACCTCGATCTTTTTTCAGATGGTCCCTTTTCAGAAGACAAAAAAACTTTTATTTCCGTTCTTCAGTCCCAGTGGTTGAGCGCGGCAGAGCAGGTAGTCAAAGACCGTTTGGGTCTTGAAGGCAACAATACCGATACCTTTAAAGTCGTTGTTAATGACCAGGGAGATAAACCTTACAATATTCAGATCATGTGGAATTACACTTCCCCGGACTCTCCGGATAAGGAAACCGATGTGACCCAAATGACATTTGAGATGTATAATTACAGCTCGACTCCTACAGCACCTCCCACTGACTCACCCGGTTACATGTCAGATCGATTAAATGCAATCATGATGACCTATGCAGTGATGGCTAATAATTTTTATTTCAATGCAATGGCCAATGGGGAAGTTAATAAAGGAGGATCCGACTCTGGGGGTGCCGAATGGTTCAAATCAGGTGTGGCTGATTTTGTACACGGTGCTGATTTTCTTCTTGGTGGAACCGTTAATCAGGCCCAGATTGACGGTGTCGGGAATGGTGATGTCAGCTCGACCCGAGAATCCTCTTATCTTGCCGTTAGATACTTACACGAAGAATTAAAGTCCCAGGGAGTGGGTGCATCCGCGGGCGTAAAAGATATGCTAATGTGGATGTCGGATCAGGTAAAAGCCGGAAAGACAGCTAAAGAAAGTAGCATTGGTGCTGCCCTGAAACATTTTATACCATCCAAATATTCAGATATCTCGTCAGCCAATGATGCTTTCATTTCAGATTTTAAAACCAACGGCTTGAGTGTTTTATCATCAAAAATTAATCTCTCTAATGACGATACCGGTGCCATCAGCGGACTGGATGCAGACGGAGGAAGCCTAATTAATCACCAAGATGCCGTCCCCGATTATCCTGCTACGGATACCACAACCACACCTCTGTCAAACTTTGGAGTAAAATGGGAGAAAGAGGGCAAAACTTTATTTTCAACTTCATCAGACGGTAGTTCC
>JBMYOA010000375.1:0-1440 GCA_049598825.1 Opitutales bacterium
ATATTAAAACTCATCACCTTTAAATCCGATTCCTTAGAAAAAGCAGGTGAGGATAATACAAACGACAGGATGAAAAGAGCAAGGATTGGGCGAATGAAAGTAATATGCATTAAGCCCTTTCAAACCATTCGGGCAGGTATCGTCAAGATCGAGTACTCAAGATATCCAAACCGATTTGACTATCTTTCGTCGCAGCACTTTCTTAAGTAGATGAGCATCCTTACACTGGTTTCCCTTATAAAGAGAATACTCACTTCCTGCTTGTTCTTTCTTTTGTGCGGGTTTCTGAGTGCTGAAGAAAATCAAACTCAATGGAACTGGCATGGAGCGTTCCCCTGGGTCTACAGTCATAAGGAACAAGGCTGGCACTATTGGCATGCCGGGACCGACGGAAAATTCTACCGTTGGAAAGATTCCAACCAGACTTGGTATCTTTTCGATCAAACATCAGAAAAATGGTTAATTGTTTCCGCGGTCGGTGCTGCCGATGATGAATCCAAAAGTGACTCATCAGATAAATCTGAATATGATAGCTGGTGGGACAATTACGATAAATCGGATGATTCATCGAAAGACAATTCCACTAGTTCGTCAGCAGAAACCCTCAATCTCAGTTTACAACACGACGGTCTTAGGCGGGAATATTTACTCTATGTTCCAAGTTCCTACAACAATAACACAGCCGTTCCTCTTTTATTTAATTTCCACGGCTATGGCGGGACCAGCAGTGACCACCTTTCAACCGCGGATATGCGCTCACTTGCCGATCAGGAAAATTTCCTCCTCTGTTATCCGCAAGGCTCGTCCGACAGTTACGGGTTCGGTCACTGGAATGCTGCCCTTGCCGGAGGGGATAATAAAAGTTCGGCCGATGACATTGGGTTTGTCAGTGCCATGATCACTTCTATTTCCTCCAGTTATCAGGTCGATTCCACTCGTATCTACGCGTGTGGATATTCAAACGGTGGCATGATGTCCTACTTTCTCGGTGGATCAATGAGTGATAAAATTGCCGCTATTGGATCCGTTTCCGGAACCATGCTCGAAGGAAATCCCGATCCAGTTAGCCCCGTGCCTATGATTAATTTACACGGCACTGCTGATTCTGTCCTTACATATTCCGGAGGGGATGGCAGCACCTCTACGACCGACACTCTACTTTACTGGGCTACCAAAAATGGAGCTAGCACCACGCCCGTGCTCACTAATCTAAATTCTGGAGATTTCAGTGTGGAAAAATCCGTCTACTCCGACTCAAACGGAACGGCATGGGTAGAACATTATAAAGTGATTAATGGCGGCCATGTCTGGTTCGACCTCGATCTTAATGGATCAGACACCAATCAATTACTGTGGGACTTTTTTAATAAGCACGATCTCAACGGTCCCCGGTGAAATAATTTTAACTACAGCCTTTTACTTCGCTGGGTTTTTGAACCA
>JBMYOA010000376.1:0-1433 GCA_049598825.1 Opitutales bacterium
AATTACCCGAGTAGGTTTCTGGAGTATTGGAGAAAAAAATTAGGGAAGCCTCACAATAGCAATTCCGCTGGAATTTGTGAGTTGATTAACTTCTTTCCCTTTGTCATCAAAGATTTTTGCCTTGGAACCGGATGAGCATGTAACCGTAACGGGTCGAGGATGAGTAATCGACATCGACTCACCTTTGCTGAGTTTTTTCCAATCAATTTCCGTTCCAAATTCATCTTGTACTAATACCCAAATGTTTGCTTCTGCCGTAATGCTGTAGCGAGGGTTCAAAGATGACTGGTTTGACTTGGGCGGTGGGGCAAAAAAATCTTGCTTATTGTTGGGTGTAGTCGCAGGAGAACCTATTTGATTACTATATTGTCTATCTAAAGGTGGCGTAATGGGAGGATAAGAGGATGGAGATTGATACTCATTGGAGCCACCTGGAGGAGTATAACTTGGAGTCGAGTAAGTAGGATAGGGGGGGGGAGCATCAGGGATACTTGGATTTCCGCCGCATCCGACAATAAAAATACCCAAGCAGGGACACAAAACATGTGATAATTTTGAAACTAAAAAATGCATGTGAATGGACAAGACCCCTAATTAAAGGGAAGCAACAAAAGGATTCAACTAGATTTTTTTAACTGCTTGACCAAACAGCTGCTTTTTTCTGTTTACCTATCTAGTTGTATGAGGGAACCCACTTTTAATTTTTGATTTTAATTCTTTTGGAGAATCAGAAATGAATTCCCGTTCAGTGGGATAAAAAAGCTGATGTCCACTTTCAAGTTTACCCATGAGGATAGTGCCATCGCTCGAAAAACTACAACTTGTAAAATCGCTGGAAAGTTTCTCCGCAATTGTGGCGATTAACTCTCCAGTTTGGTTCGACCATATCCTTAAGGCACCGTCATGAGTAGTTACAATTTGTTTATTGGAAGAGGAGTAAGCAATTGCGGTCGACTGTTTTAAATTAGGTTTTAGTTCATGTTTTAATAAAAACTCATTCAGTTTCAGGGACTTTGTGTCTTTGCTTTTTGACAAGTTGAAATAGAAGTCAGGAGTTTTTTCGATTATTCCGTCTGGGCGAAGTATTACGATGGATGAGTAGTCAGGTAAGTTGCGAACCGAGCAACTTCCCTTGTCTGTTACAAGCAGTATTTTTTTGCCGTCTTTTGAAAATTCAAAGTCAAATGTGCTGGGAAGATTGGTTCGCAAAACTTGAAAAACCACTCCGGATTTAGCTTCGATGAGGCTTAGGATTCCGTTTGCATGAAGTATACTAAGATAGTTATTTTTGGGTAACCATTTTGCTTTAAGTACAGTGCCTTCTTTATTTCGCCAAACGGTTTTAATTTTTCCGCTAGGTGTATCAATGACCATTACATTTGAAAGAAATCCGGAAGCTAAAATACTTTTCGAATCATTAGAGAATTCAAGAT
>JBMYOA010000377.1:0-1430 GCA_049598825.1 Opitutales bacterium
CCGAAGACCGTGGATTCGTAAGTCTTAAACTTGTCATTCCACACATATTTTCCGCCTCCCGGACAAATTAGATCGGTTTGCCAAACTTTTTGATGGTAAGTCAAAGGATCTTTTTTATTTAGAACAATACGCCATTCATTAAGAGCATGAAGGTTATTCCATGATTTTCTTTGTAATCCGTTAATGGTATTTTGTCCCATCGTAAGGTCGAACATTGAAGGAATGGGTTTGGATGCCAATAGTGCTGAACTCATTCCATCCCAGTTTGCTTTTGGAAGTGTGGCGTTTTTGTCTCGACGAAGAATGTTTCGCTCAATTGCTTGCTGAATTATTTTTTCACTAAGACTGACCGTTAGAAGTTTGGGAGAAGGAACATAATATAAGGCAATGGGAACTGATCCCTCCTTGACAAGGCTATCCTCGAGACCTTTGCCGGGGGCAATCTTAACATAGCCCTGTCCTTTATGGGAATGATTACTCCACACCGTCATTCCTGGAGCAGTCTGTTCGATCCATGCCCGCAATCCTGCTAAGAATGCTGTAAGTTTAAACGGGTTACGTACTTCCACATTCATGCCTATTGGAATCCGTCCCAGGTTTTTTTCAGAAAATTTTTCCAATTCCTTCATGCCACCATCACGAAAAGCTTTTTTCATATCCTCGAAAAAAGGAGATTCGTCCATGTAGAAGGAAAAAGATTCTCCCACCCAACTGAATGCCCCAACGCCCAATGAGGGAGCCATAATCGCTGCAAAATTACTGGCCTGCTTGAAACGAGGGGAATCCATGTCGAGAGCACTTGCCCAGTGGAGGACGGTTTCAGGGTGAGGATCACCTGATTCTGGCTTTAGTTTCACTTCTCCCACTGTTTGAATCATATTACGGTAATCCGTGCCTCCGATAAGCGGGAGGATTGAAAGATCACCTTGGATTTTTCCGCCTTCAATACTCAGCTGTGCGGAAATAGGGTCGAAGTATTTTGACCAATGACTCTGGTAACGATCGCGAAAGAACTCATACGCCTTTTTTTCAGCGGGTGTAATTTTGGTAATATTCAATTCATTGACTGATTTTAGAAACGCAAGGCTTCCAAATTTGGAACTCTGTACTTGCCCATCAATCAGCGAAACTTTTCCCAATTCAGGAAATTCTTTTGCGTTCAATGGCGATCCGCTTTCATGGCGTGCTTGCAGCTCGGCAATCGCTGCTGCTCCTTTTGTCCGCCGGGATGCTCCGATTCTCCATTCCGGACCACACCATCGTCGAATGGTCGCGTCGGTAATCATGAGAAAGGCATCTTCTTTGTTATCTGGAGTAATTTGATATCGCTGACGAAAGAAGTGGTACTCTTCAAGAGAGGCTAAATTGGTGTCTTTTTTATCAAATACCCTGGCCAGGCGGGTAAGCTGTTCAATCGAATTGGTTACGAC
>JBMYOA010000378.1:0-1430 GCA_049598825.1 Opitutales bacterium
AAAAATCCAAATTTTGGAAAAAATAACGTCAAAGATGAAAATCAAGAGTCATCATCAAATCAAGGAAAAATAAAACAAGAATCATCATCAAATTCAATAAGTATGAATATGGTTAATACTGGTATACATACACAAGGTTTAAATATAGATGAAGATGATGATGTAGAACAAGAAGAAGAAGATGATATTGATTTAACTAATGAAAATGAAAGTAAAGTTGATAAACAAGATGTTTCAAATACTGGTTTTAATCAAGTTATTAATATTAAAATAAGTCCAACTGTTAGTAGTCAAGTACCAAATACACCTTTAGTAACAGGATCACAATCAGATGGTCAAGTACAAGTTAAAGTACCAACTAAACCTCCTATACAAACCAATCCCTATTTTCATAGTAATAAACGAACTAAATTAAATGATGAAGAATCATTACGTGTGAAAAAAGAATTATTACAAGATAATAGTAATATTGGTAGTGATAATGAAGCATTATTTGGTTCACCTATGAGATTTAATAATTATCAAATGCCAGGTTTAGAAAAAGGTACAAATGAATTTAGTCAAGATCAAGTAATGAATAATAATAGTTTTAGTAATTATACAACTAAAAGATCACCAAGTACTAGAAGATCACCAAGAAAAAGAGGTAATTCACCTTTAATGACACCACCACCTAGTAGTAAATCAGAAGCAGTACCAACTACTCATCAAGATGTAACAATACAGAAAATAATATATGAACATAGTAGAAAAGATACTGCAAATTTAAACAAAGGTGTTAGTCATTGGTTTAAAAAAGAAGAAGTAAATAAATTTTTAAAACATGGTACTGGTAATCAAGTATATGGTTTAATAAATGCATTAAAAAGTACTAAAACTAGTAGATTTATGGTACCTAAAGGAATAAATCAAATTATTAATTCAATACCATTACAATTATCTAGACAATTAATTTTAGCTTATGCTCAACAACATTCTAAAATTAAAAATTATATGGATGAGAGTAAAGATAAGTCAGAAATTAAAAAATTAAGAAGGAAAAATCAAGAAGTACGTGATCAAAAAGATGAATTAAAAGAAGCAATGAAAGGTAAAGATAATATGATACGTGAATTAACAGTACAAATTGATGGATTAAAAGAATTAAATAACCAAAAAGTAAATATTATAATTAATTTAAGATCACAAGAAGAAGCATCACAAAAAGCAATTAAAGAAGCACAACAAGCTTTAACAAAATGTCAAGAAGATTTAAGAAGAGAAGGTCAAAGAAATAAAGATGTTAGTAATAATTTAAAAATTAAACATGAAAAAGAATTAGAAGCAATTAAACAAGATTATGAAAAGAAAATGAAGAAATTAAAGAAAAATATGGAAAGTAAGAAATTATCTCAACAAAAAGAAATAAATGAATTACATGGTAAAAATAT
>JBMYOA010000379.1:0-1425 GCA_049598825.1 Opitutales bacterium
CAGCTCGATGCAACCGTCACCAATGTATTTCGTGAATTTGATATTCGCCTGCAAGCCTTGGTGGAGAAGGGGTCCGCCCAAATCCTCTCCCGCCCAAGTGTGCTGACACTCGATAACCGCATGGCATACATTAATGTCTCGGAAAAGATTCCGGTCGCCAATACCAAATTTGTGAAGGATTATGTCAGTTCGGTTGATTTTCGTGAAATCATGGCGGGGATAGAATTAGCGGTGCGTCCACGGGTAAATGATGACGGTACTGAAGTCTCTCTTCAAATAAATGCGTCGGTCTCTTCTCCGGTTCCCGGCAAGGATGTCATTGTCATGGGGATGAATGACCAGCAGCTTGCCCAGGCACCAACTCTTTCGGTAAGGGAGGTGAAAACCTATGCGAGAATTGCCAATGACACCCCTTTCATTGTCGGAGGACTTATCGCCAAAGACTCTGAGATTTCGACGAAACAGGTACCCCTGCTTGGAGATATTCCAATCTTAGGAAATCTTTTTAAATCGAAGACCGAAACAGGGCTCAAGCGAGAAGTAATTATTGTGATCACCCCATCGGTTTTGCCGGAAGACGCACCGGTGCATGCGGGAATGCCCAAGGATGAGGATGCTTTTGATCAATTTGGATACCGTCTATTTCGTGATGCTTATCGAATTCGGTCGGAGGATACTTTTGATTTACGATATCTTACCGAAAACCAAAGCCTGCAAAAATTACAGAAAGTGGCCGACCGGATTGTACAGGATCATCGAAAGTACAATCAGATTTATCCTTACAACAAATTCGCCCTAGGCTCGGTTCCCGGTGAAGATGCCCTCGTGCGTCGGCAGATATATGAAGTTCTGAAAAGACAACGGGCATCGGAAGTTCTCGATGCTGAAAAATTGATTTTCTTCAAGCCCGATGATGATGTGGGCTCGGGTTTCAAGGTTCAGTTTCTAGCCGAATATTTAGAAGAGGAAGCTCCTTTTGTTTTATCCGAAGAAGGGGATGGTCGGGCCATTGGCTTATGCTTCCGTCTCACCCGTACTTCGACCCAGGCGGAAGAGTTGCTTAGGGAACCCGTCCCCGAAATCAAGATTGTGGATTGTCCCGATGAAAATTCCTGGAGAAAGTTGCTCTTGGAGTCCAACGCGGAGAAAGATGGAGAGCTGGAAAAACAGGTCATTTTTCTCCGGCACCGCAAAGATTTGGAACGCCTAAAAACCGCTATCCTGATGAAAAAAATCATCTCCTTAAATGCGGCAGATTACATCCTGAAATTACGTAACTTCACCCGTGGGAGATTGCTCAGGATGCCAACTATCAGCGAGCAGGATGTCGAATTGATTGATGCGGATGTGGCCACCTGTTTCTACCATTCCGAACTCTACTACTCCGCCCTGCGTGAATCGTTACAAAAAGATTTTGTGGCCTTT
>JBMYOA010000380.1:0-1422 GCA_049598825.1 Opitutales bacterium
TCCAGATGCTGTCAATGAAGTCATCCTTCACAATCCCCAGGACTGTAGTGACTGATGGGTAAACCCTCGCTCCCGCCTTGCGTGCTTGTGGCGGTGTAGTCACCCCCGCCTCGAAGGACGGAGATGCTACGTCATTGCAATTATAGAAGTGTCCGATGGTGTGCCTTTCTTTTGTATTTCATAGTAGTTTTACTTACCTGATTGGTTGGTGTTTACAGTTCAGTGTTGTGGATTACTTCGGACATTGCCTCACGGAATGCGGAGCGCAGGTCGGAGGTTTCTGGGTCAAAGCGAACTAACGCCAAGTCCTCGTGCGATGCCTTATTCCAGACGATGACTCTGTCACTGAGGGCGGTGAAGCCTAACTCATGGTCAACCATATAGTCCAGTATCTCGGTATCGGTTGCGGGTGGCAACTTCGCTTGCTCAGGAATGATATAGACATCCCCGTCCTGTAGGTCTTGGAAGTAAGCGTCCTCGAAAACAAGCCGACCACTGCGGATGACTTGGAGTTGAACAAGCTCCCCATCGGAGAGTTGTTGCCCTTGCGGGTATGTGTATGTTTGTATCTTTTCCATAATTCTTTGGGTAGTTGTTAGTTGATATTGAGGGCTTCACGAACCTCGTCAAGCGTATTTTTGCGTGTCTCCCTTGCGATGTTCTCCATGCGGACGGACAGGCTTTCGATGATTGCGTGAATATCCTTGCCACGCCAGCCCTCAAAGGGTTCCCATGCGTTTGTTTGCAGGTGTTCGTAGAACTCATCGCAATCCATGTCCAGATAATTGTCTGGCAGGTCTTCAAACTGGTAGAAGCGAGCCGCCAGGCGGTAGAAGTCAGGTGTTTCTTTCATGGTATTTATTAGTTATTAGTTAATGATTGTGAATTGATTACGGAAGCATTGCTGGATAGTGTCAAGGTTTTCGTTGAAAATATCCTGCGCTTCCTCAGTGAAGTTATACACGCCGTCTTCGCCCTTGACCCAAACAAAGTCAAGGTTTCCGATGCGGTTCACTACAATAGCCTCGGCTATGTCAGAGGACAACTCAAGGAAGTCCTCGTTGGTTATGGTTGTCTTTTCTCTCATGGTATTTATATGTGTGAGATTAGGATTGCAATGAGGGTCACGATACCCGTGCCCAAGGCACAGGCTAAGGTGATTAAGGCGGATTCATATACACGCTTGCCGCCTTGAACTAGGTTGTCAATGTCATTTTTCATGGTATTTGTTTGTTTATTTGCTGGTTACTGGCAAAGCCCTGTCGGGTCGCCAAAGGTTAGGTGTTTTTCTACGGGTTTCATAAAAAGGCCATTTGTGAATCTCAAGATTGCTGACCCTTGATTTGCTGATGACATCACAGCATTCACGCAGGATGTCGTCAATGATTTTATCGGTTTCTTTTTGCATCGGTGCTAGCTGTT
>JBMYOA010000381.1:0-1421 GCA_049598825.1 Opitutales bacterium
ATTTTTTATTACGGACCATGACCTGATCCCGGTACCAGATGTAGATCCAATCTTTCTTTCTAACATCCTTCTTGTTAGAGAGGACGGGAACGATACTTGCACCATCTGCAGGGTGATTCTTTGGTAGACTGGCACCGGAGATTTCACAAAGGGTGGGCATCATGTCGGTGAACTCAACAAGTTCGTCACTTACCCGACCGGGTTTTTTAATACCAACTGGCCAGTTGATAATTAAGGGCACTCGGGTGCCGGTGTCACTCATGGACCCTTTCCCTCCGACGACTTCCGTACCGTTCCATGTTGTTACGATGGGTTTGTCGGTTCCATTGTCGCCTGTAAAGATCAGGATGGTGTTGTCACGAACACCTGACTTTTCAAGTTGTTTTACGATCTGTCCAACCATTTTGTCGGCATAGGCTACCATATCACGAAAGTGCCGTTGCGGATCATCTTTATCACCTTTGTAGGTCGTTGAGCCCAATCTTTTGGGATCCCAGTCACTTGAATCGGGAGTGGGGTCGAAAGGACAGTGGGTGAGAATCATTGGGAAATAGACAAGGAAGGGGTTCTTTTTGTTGTCTTCGATAAAGTCACAAATGAAGTCGGTGCACACCTTGGGACCGTATTCACCATTTGTATAGTCCCTCTCCTTGCCGTTGAACTCGAGCATTGGGTTGACGAAGCGGCGGTCGATTCGTTTTCCGTTTTCATTGGAACGTCCACTGCGTGTATGCTGCCAAAGACAGGATTTTTCGAATCCGAAATGCTGAGGAGAGTCGGGCTGATTGCCCAGTTGCCATTTACCGGCGATACAGGTGGCATAGCCCGCTGCTTTGAGTTGATGAGCAAAGGTGGTCTGACCACGATCTAGCATGCCAAACTTTACATAGTTTCTTACATTGTACTGCCCGGTCATGATCTTCGTTCGGGAGGGTGTACAGATTGGATTGGAGAAGCAGTTGGTAAAGCGCACGCCCTGCTCGGCTAATTTATCCAGGTTGGGCGATTTGCAGGATTCACTGCCGTTTGAGGATAGGGCTTCATAGCCCATATCATCGGCCATGATCAGGATGATATTGGGACGATTTTCTTTGGCAAAAACCGTGGCGTTAAGCGACAAGCAGGCAAAAAGGAATAGGTTCCGAAGGTAATTCATAACTTAACTTCAATGTTCAAAAACAATGAACCCGAAAGCAAAGCGATTCTTCGAGCCTGAATTTATTTTTTATCGGATGTGTGCTTGGCCAGCCAGTCCCGAGCAATCTGTCGGGTAGCGCTGTGCCGGTGAGCCCAGAGGTCAGTATGTCGATGAATGACCTGACCTTCGGGTATATCGAAAATTTCACTCACGGGGACGGGAAGAAAAGTGAATGTGCCGAGCTTGGGGTGATCCTTGAGATAATCATTTTTGTTTCCGCATA
>JBMYOA010000382.1:0-1401 GCA_049598825.1 Opitutales bacterium
GAAGCCTCCTGCCAGTTGGTGGAACGGGTTAATACCTCGACGATGCGAAGTGCCTTGGAAACGGATAATTTCTCTTCTGATTCGAGAACCTCCAGATATTGAGGAACGGCAAGGTGTGGGAGTTCAAGAGTTACATAGATGTCACCTAGAAGAAGTTTGGAATTGGCATCGGCTTGTTCCATCAAATCCACCAGGTAAAGATTGGCGGCTGCTTCGGCACTTTTCTCACTCGCTAAATAGGCGTTTGCCTGAAAGAGCCAAAACTCTTTCTTGGAGCGGTCCATTTGAATAAGCTCAGTAAGCATGGCGATGGCATCGTCGTACTTCTCCAAAGAGATCAG
The DNA here is from genome assembly GCA_049598825.1 of Opitutales bacterium. Taxonomy (GTDB): domain Bacteria; phylum Verrucomicrobiota; class Verrucomicrobiia; order Opitutales; family Seribacteraceae; genus Seribacter. The sequence continues at coordinate 342 of JBMYOA010000382.1, forward strand.
ACATTGGGCTTTCCCGAGTCTCCAATCCTTACTATTTGGTTCAAAAATTAAGGCCATACGGTAGGCATCGAGTGCCGAAGCATATAGCTCCCCATTTAAGTAGCAGTATCCGATCAATCCGTAGAGATCACCCTCTGCTCCCCCTAACTCAACACACTTAACCAGATGTGGGAGTGCTTCGGAAAAATTTCCATCCTGTACATAAATAAGACCGAGATTCTTTCTTGCACGGAGGAAGTCAGGAAATTTTCGAATGGCTGAAACATAATATTTGACCGCCTCGGTCATGTTGCCTTCCTGTACCAAAAAATTGGCGAGGGTGAAGTCAATCGCCGGGTTTGAATCGATCTCGTCGAATTCACCTTTCAATTCTTCGATCACCTCATCGGTGCGATTATCATCGATCATTTCCGTAATGTCTTCGAAGAGAACCTGTTCGGCCCGTCCGATCTGAGGTTCGACTTCCGAGTTAATGGCAAAGGATCCCAAATATTCCTTAATAAACTCGGGGTTAGACCAAATTTTTTCAGTCAGGGGTGCCACTTTCCCGGAGAGGGTGGCAAAACCTGAAACTAGAATAATGAATGCGGTAATTATTTTATTTTTCATAATCAATTTATCTCATGCGAAAGGGTACGGGCAGGAGGAACTTGGTGCGAACGGCTTGTCCTCCTTTTTTGGGTGCTTCATAACGGGATCGTTCGACTGCCTTGGTGGCGGCTTCGGTAAATTCGGGATGACTCGAAGAGAGAACTTTTAAGACTTTTACACTTCCTCTTTCATTAATCAGGACAAGGAGTTTGACATCCCCTTCCACTTTTTGGCGCTTCAGAGATGGAGGGTATTTGATCGAAGGTTTGCGAAGCAGGCGGGGTTTACGGTCCAGTTCCGCGAGGTTAAAGATTTTCATCTCGGACATTGCATCCTTGCGGGCAGAAAATCCCTGAAAGGCGAAGGCTCCTGCCATGACATTGCCCACTCCAGCATTCAGACTCATGTCCAATTGGGAGAGATCGATATTCATCGACTGATCGGGTGGGGGTGGTGGTTCATCCGGTGT
>JBMYOA010000383.1:0-1392 GCA_049598825.1 Opitutales bacterium
TGGCCAGGGTGCCAGTCCCTCATCCCTTCCGGAAGTGGTTGGAGGGGCATTCTGAAAAGGATGCTGTGGGAGGAAATTTTTCGGCAGGGGAGGACGATTCTTGTAATAAATCTCACGGTATTTTTCCGGAGGATTACGGGGATCGTGGGGAGCCATGAAAGAGACATAGAGAAAGAACGGATTTTCAGTTTTGGCTTTTTGGATGAAGGATATCGCATCATCTGCGAAAACAGTACTGGAAAAACCACCTGCTGGTCTTTTATTGCTAAGCTTTCCATTGCTTAGGTCCTGCACCTCAAAATTTGTGTGATCGGCCATGCCTCCCATATAAACCGAGCTTCCATTGGCAAAAGACTGGTCCAGGGTTTTCTTTCCATTGTGCCACTTGCCGATGATGAAGGGTTCGTAGTTTCCACTTTTTTGGAGAAGGACGGGGAGTGTCTGATTGTTCCCCCAATTTGCCTGAGGCTTTTCACGGGGTAAGGACATCCAATGCTGGCCGGTCATCAGCATGGCACGACTGGCCACACAGACTGCCCCACTGAAGGAACCGGCGCAATAGTTCTTCCGGAAACTGAAGCCTTCCTTGGCTAGCGAATCCAGGTGAGGCGTTTGAATGTGAGGATTCCCATGAGCGGCAATGGTATCGGCCCGCTGATCATCCGCAAAAAGAAAGAGGATGTTGGGTCTTTGCTTTGCTTGTAGAAAAGCCAGTGAGCAAAGAGAGACCAACAACAGCCGGACCATGGATCAGCTGGCTACTTTTTCCCGATAGGATTCCACTTCCCAGTTTTCGATGAATTCCCGAGCACGGTCGGTCATGTAGTCAATGCCTCCAAAAGCTTGGGAGAGTTTCATGACTTGAGCACCATCCTGAGCAAAGAGTAGGGCAAGTCCGGCATTTTTCTCCGTTTTGCCCAGTCCATAGATGCGATTGTTGTGGATAACCACTTTAGGAGCGAAGCCATGCTTGGCCCGATAGGCATCCGCATGTTCCTGGGTCAATTCATCGGTGTAAGGAAAGGCCCGGGCGTAAACCAAATGATCGGGGGTAATGGGCCCGGGCACGCACTCAAAGTATCCTGAGGATTCCACAAAAGCGGCATCTTCTCCAAAAATTTCTTTTATTTTAGACTCTGCTTCGGAATCCTGACTGTTTTCTTCAATACCCAAGTCTTCGTTAATTCCGAGCTTTTCATATTCTTCTCTGAGCGGATTCATCACGCTGGCATAGAGTGAACGAATTTCTTCCGCGGTATCTCCAGAAACGAAAATGCCGTGATTTTTGAGCATGATGATCTTCGGGATACGGTTGAATTCAGCCTTATACTGATCGATTCTGTCCTTGAGTACCATGCAAAGAGTGTATCCGGCATCAATGTATTCAACCCA
>JBMYOA010000384.1:0-1385 GCA_049598825.1 Opitutales bacterium
GTAAACATATTCCCTCCCTTTTTGGTCATGAGGGTTTGGAGTTCACCAAGATATGACTTTCGGTAATCCATGGTCCATCCACTGCGTACATCCTTAAGACAAAAGAGAAAATGTATATTAAGAACATTTGGAGTCACATCTTCTTTCATGGTGCTTAGGATTTTACCACCATAACCGGCATGTCTTTTCATGATTGAAACATCGTAGTCGGGAATTTTGGCCTTGGTTGTTTTCATCAAGGCTACGGTTTTTCTGACCACGGAAGGGTGATCCAGGAAGCAAAGCACACGGCATAGTTCTTCGTTTAGATTGTCGTCATTTGCCGGGAAATACGGGTCGAGCTGTTCGCCGAGGGCTTCGACCTGGTCTGGACTGGGCATGCCGCTTCTACTCATAATTACTGAGTAGGTACGAAGGAGAGCAAGTTTGCCAGTTCGGTCTAAATCTTTGAATTCGATCTGTAAAAGTCTGTCTATACTTGGTTTAGCACTTCCCTTGAAATCGCAGCGGGCAAGTCCAAGTAATCCATGAATGGCCGCTATATCGTTCTTTTCCGAGTAAGCTTTTTTTGCCCAGGATTTGGGATCCTGCCATTCCATGGCAATACGGGCAGCATAACGGATATGATAATCTTCACTACCCAAGTGATCCCATACCTTTTCCACAGCTTTTGGATTTGGCTTGCCATGAAATTTTTCGATCATGTGACGGGTTGCACGGGCTTTTGCATGTTCACTGGTCGTATCCAGTTTGGATAACTCGGTGGAAGAGTTGCCAGTGTAAGTGACGCGGTAGAGGTAGGACTGGCCACCTCGACCGCCAACACAAAAATACATGTTACCATCTGGTCCGATATCCACATCGGTTAAGGAAAGGGAACCGTTGTTGTTGGAAAGAAACTCTCTCTTTTCTCCAATGTAAGAGGATCCATTTGGCTTTAAGTGGATGGAGTACATGGTGGCAAAGGTCCAATCACAAATAAACAAGGCGTCCCGATAGTGCGTCGGGAATTTAGCCTTGGTGCCTGCGATCACACCCGTCGGGCAACCAGGGCCGATATCGACAACTGATCCAACTGTATCAGGGAAGTATTTTCTCCATTTTTTGGAGGTTGCCCGCCATCCGCTCTCACCGCCTGAGATGGCATGATTGATACGGGTGGGTCTGTACCATGGAGCTCCAATGTCCCATTCCATGTCGGCATCGTATACAAAAAGTTCACCGTCACGGTTTAGGGCAAAATCGCAAGGGTTTCTGTAGCCCATATTGAGCATTTCCCGATTCTTGCCATCAGGACTCATCTTCATCACCCATCCACCTGGAGCTTTTCCTTGCGACATATGACCGTATGCATAATTTTGCAAGAGGACATCATCTTTCCAGTT
>JBMYOA010000385.1:0-1378 GCA_049598825.1 Opitutales bacterium
TTAGAAAATCAATCAACCGAAACCGAAGTAGGCGGACTGGTTCCTGCATTGGATCGCACATTGGATATTTTGGAAACGCTGAGTGACGCGGATGCAGGGATGACCTTGTCGGCCCTGAGCCAGGAATTACAACTGCCCAAAAATGCCGTCTTTCGAATCACCCAGACACTTTTGGCCCGCGGATATCTTTACCGAAATGAAAAAAGCATGGCATTTTCGGTAACGCCCAAATTGCTCCGCTTGGTATCTTCCCGTGGAAAAAGACCGAGCCTTTCGGATGCCGCAAAGCCTCATATGCAGGAATTACGCGACCTGACCCGTGAAACCATTCAGTTGGGTGTAATGAGCGGAAGGGATGGAGTGATCACTGATCAGGTTGAAGGACTTGAACCTTTGCGGATCGTTGTGGATATTGGCTTACGATTCCTCCTTCACTGCAACGCCCCGGGGAAAATGCTTTTGGCTCATATGCCGATTAGCCAAAGGAAAAAGGTGATAGAGGAAATGGAACTAACCGTTCGCACATCCAGGACTATTACCGATCGTAATAAACTCCATCTTGAGTGTGAACGGATTTTGGACTTGGGCTATTCAATCGACTATGCAGAGGGTAATGAAGGAATTCATTGTATTGCTGGTCCGATCGTAAACCCAGATCAATCCTTGGCGGGTACCCTATGGATTACCGGGCCTGCCAAACGGTTACCCAAGAGTGACTTTGCCGAACTTGGGCAGAAAGTGAAATCTGCCGGTGAACGAATTTCCAGAGATCTGATGATCTAGTCAAAATGCAGTATCTCAAAGTAGTCTCCTTAAGTCTTTTTTGCTCATACATTTTATGTGTGAGTAATTTAGCGGGCAGGGAGGATTGGGAAGGCATGGAGTTGTTCGAAAATTACTGTTTCGATTGTCATGATGAAGATTCCCAAAAGGGAAATGTCAATATGGCCAAACTCTTTGACCAGGGTAGTTTCGATGGAACCCTGATGTTTGAAAATTTGATTACCCATAAAATGCCGCCGGAAAATAAAAGCCAGCCAAGCCAAGCCGAAACTGAAAAGATGCTCAAGTGGTTGACAAAAAAGCATATCAGGTCCGAGCCGGAAGAATTCCGCAGAATCAGTCGTCACGAATTTAATCATTCACTCAATGATCTTCTACATATCCAATACGATGTAAGCAGTGAGATTCCCGATGACCGGGGTACTTATGACTATGATTCCGACCGCAGGATTAAACTAACTAAGGAAATGCTCGGTTCCTACTTTTCAACGGCCGATCAAATGCTTGAATTCTCTCTGCCTGCTGATGGTTTTCCGGAAGAAAGAATTTGGGTAACCAATAAAATCAAGGACAGTCACAAGACCTACAACATCTA
>JBMYOA010000386.1:0-1378 GCA_049598825.1 Opitutales bacterium
GTGATCAACCAGTCCCGCATGATCCAGCCACTCTCCACGGACAATTCCCTGATCATCCTTGGTAAATTCATCCACTTTCTCACGTACCTGTGTACCCAGGATAACCTGTAGAATAATTAAACCATATAAAATCCGGGTTCCTGGCAGAATACTACCTTTTGGAAGAGGAGATGACCAGGCCTGTAAACTGATCAGTAAAGACAAAAGGATCATGGCCAGCAACATATGGAGGGTGATCATTCCCGGCATCAATTCACTTTCCACCACGATCGATCCCAGCCAGCCCTGGAAAATCACCATCAGCAAGGCTGCAAGCGAACCATAAAACAACCGTGGTTGTGACTTCCGCAAAGGAAAAGAGGCGACGAATGTGGCGATAATAAAAATCCCAATCAGTACCCCAAGCACCCGGTTCATATATTCGATCCACATCTTTGTGGAGTCAAACTTGCTGAGGTATTGCTTGCGATCCAGCTTGTCCAAATAGTAGGCATTCCCGGAATCATCCAATTGGGAGGGAATGTCCGAAAGCTCCGTTGGGGGCAACCAGCACCCCCAGCAGGTCGGCCAATCCGGACATCCCAGACCGGCCCCCGTCGCCCGCACCAGCCCACCGGCAACCACCAGGCCAAGGGTGGCCCAGAAGGTCAGGGTGGCAACTTTGTGAAAGCGATTCATCTTTTTTAATCTATGCTTTGATCAACTAGTCTCAAAAAGAAAGAGTTTATTTAATATGCAAAGTAATTGATTGGGGTGAATTCCAAATCCTTCCACTCACGGAGATTTTCCAAAGATTATCGCCAAGATTGGTAACCGACTTAATCGAACAATTTTCAGTAAGACCTGCTTCCAAATTTTTTGTGGAATGAAAAATCAAATCACCTGTCTGGGCCCCGGCATCGGAAAGCAGAAGTTTAATGGATTTTGAAGTCGTGTAAACTTCCTCGATCTCCGTGGCTCCAATTGAAAGATGAAGATTGGAACCAACCACTTGTGGGTAATTGCCCGCAAGCGGGGTAAAACGAAGCAAAAGTGAACCATTGGGGGGGATATTCTTCCCAGTAAAAGAATCCGTCGCATACCCCAGCAATCTGTTTTCCCAAAAGTCATACACCGCACATCGGGTTCCGGAAGGCAGGCCCGCATCTGCGAAATCGAGCGTTATATCAGCTGACTTATTATCTTCTGAGTTATAAAGGTTGTATACCGCGAAATCCCCCCATGTTCGATCGGCCGAAAAACCAAAAATGGAATTTTTGGCAGACTTACCAAGTGTGAGCAGGCGGGAGTTTTCCCGGCTACTTGGTCTCATGATTTCATAATTCCGCCACACGGCTTTGGCATCGGGTTGATTAACGGGTTCGGAAATCATCGCGGT
>JBMYOA010000387.1:0-1377 GCA_049598825.1 Opitutales bacterium
CTAGACCAGGCAATATGAGGAGTAATCACACAATTCTTGGCTCCAAGCAAAGGGTTGTCCGCGGACGGTGGTTCGGTGCTCAATACATCCAGACCAGCCCCTGCAATCGTTCCATTATTCAATGCATCCGCCAGTGCCTGCTCATCGACCAGGGGTCCACGACCCGTATTGATGACGACGGCCGAGCTCTTCATTTTTTGTAAACGCGGGGCATTGACAACTTTGTCCGTCTCCAGCGTCAGTGGGCAATTCAACGATAGAAAATCAGAACGGGCAAAGACCTCGTCCACCGGTAACCACTCCACTTCAAAGGGAAGTTCCAGCCGTTTCATGCTGGACTGGTGAGCAGCCACAATCTTCATACCCAACGCATCGGCAACCTTGGCCAACTTTCTTCCGATCGTTCCCAGTCCGATGATACCCAGTGTTGATCCGCTCAATTCATTCAGGGTCCCCAGAGTGAAACAAAAATCCTTCGAATTTACCCAGTCTCCTTTGTGTACCGCATCATTGTGTATGCTGACCATGGAACTAAAATGAAGCATGAACGCCAGAATATGCTGGACCACTGAATCCGTACTGTACCCCGGAATATTGGTCACACAGATTCCCCTCTGCCTCGCATAATCCAGATCCACCACATTCGTTCCTGTGGCCAACACACCAATGTATTTCAGCTCAGGCAACTGATCCATAATTTCTGCATTCAAGACCACCTTATTAGTCAACACCGCCTCACACCCGGCACATCGGGCAACCACCTCTTTCGGTGTGGTCCGGTCATGGACCGTAACCTTTCCAAATTCCTCAAAGGCATCCCAGCTCAAATCCCCAGGATTACTGGTGTAGGCATCTAATATTGTAATCTTCATGTAATTCTTACTTTTGAGGCCTCAGTATCGCGGTCACTGGATAATGATCGGATGGATATCTCCCACTAAATTCCGTACGGTCAATTTTTGCAGATAAGACCCGATAATTCCTGGAGCAAAGCACCCAATCGATTCGGTTTCCAGAGGTTCTCCCATTCCAGCCACTGAGAGTGCTCTCCTCTTCCGTAGGATTTTTATGAGCAGTTCTAAAGGTATCAAGTATCTTATCACTCACTAAGCCTTGGTAAGGTTCACTGCTCTCCTTTGCGTTAAAATCTCCGGTTATGATAACCTGAACGCCTTCCTTTAGCTCTTGAATCCTTCTTTTCAATAGAAGGGCCGCCTGTTTTCTCGACTCTTTTCCCTTATGATCAAAATGAGTGTTAATAAAAAAGACCTCGCTTTGGTTGTTCTTCTTATCTCTCAACAAGGTCCAGTTGGCAATTCTGGGCAGGGATGAATCCCAGCTTTTGCTTTCTACAACATCGGGAGTTTCTGACAACCA
>JBMYOA010000388.1:0-1376 GCA_049598825.1 Opitutales bacterium
CTGACGTTCAATTTTCACGGCAATACACCAAACAATAACATGAGAATGATCAGAAATTTAGTAAACGGTAGACCACGACCTCAACGACCAATTGTAAGACCAAGACCAAATACAGACCACTCACAACGTCCCCGGCATCCTTCGTTAAATTTAATTTCACCACCACAAGTAAATTTCGGCACTTATAGCACACCTTTTCGCACATTTAACACGACATCTCGACCAAAATTTATAAACAACGATACATTTACTGTTAAAACCATACTGCATAACCCTACCAAACAAAAAATGATACAAAAGAAACAACATCAAACAATCCCACTACAAGTAATAAAATTACAAGGAGCAACATTCATTAAGGCAAAACAACACATTGGATTGGACCTCTCATGCAATAAATTACAACAATTTATTTTAACACCTAGACAAATGAAAGATCATCTGTACCTCATTAAAGATCTGACACCAAATCAAACATTACAAAACTTACATAGAAACACGCAAGTAAAGTTTAGAAAAACTTTAGGATTTAACACGTTTTGGAAAGAGAAAATGTCCGAGTCACATTTCAGAAAATGTCAAAATGATGACTTATTTGAGAAATTAACACGTGCGGGATACGACATGACAAAGATCGAAGGTGACAAACAATTTCAACAATTATGTGATCAAAAATGTCTCACGTCACAAGAAATTTTTTACACGGCATATGACTTATTATTTGAAGCAAACGCTACACAACAACCATATTTCAGAGAATTTCTTACAGAAATTTACGATCATCCAGAAAATAATCATTTACCACGAACATGGAAAGTACTACGTCATTGGATACAACGGAATCACTTAACTGAAACACCTCACGAGTTGGACGAAAAAACCATTTTACACCTCACGAATGACCCGGATCCTGAAAGTAGATTGACAAACCCTAACAACACGCTGAAATCATACAATATACACGATAAACTACGTACAATTTATTCCACGACAACTGAAGCAAATACAGAGTTTCAGAAATTCCGCAAAATGATCATCAATGACCTAATAACAGGAAAATTAGGTAATTTACTTAAAGAACCACGAAATTTACGGGAATGGCCAGTAAACTGGATCAAAATCCTTCGTATTTTTGATTTTCAAGGATTTTTGAATGACTTACCATCACTCTTCCCATTAAATAAACTCACTGTAACACGTACAATACACCAAAATTTCATGAAACGCGTTATTCCATACTATACTAACTGTAATAACAGTTTAATTATTGATTTAGCAAATTTTATGATCTTAGGATGGAATTTCGAGATCATTTTACGCCGACAAACCACGTGGTTAACATGTATTTTGACTCCAGGATTTTTTACAATAAAAAA
>JBMYOA010000389.1:0-1367 GCA_049598825.1 Opitutales bacterium
TTCAACCTGATGACTTCCCATCAGAGTCGGTCCATGGTCTGGCCCTATGAAAAATTTAAGAATGAAATCCAGTCAAAAATCCCAGAGGATCAAATTCATGACCCTCAAAAAATAACCCTGCCTCCCTATTACCCGGACACCCCCATCGTCCGTAAAACCGTGGCCCGCTTTCATGATTGTGTGACCGCCATGGACCAGGAAGTGGGAGACATCCTCAAGCAATTGAAAGAAGACGGATTGGCGGAGAATACCATCGTGTTTTTCTTTTCTGATCATGGATCAGGAATGCCACGTCATAAGCGGGCCCTGCTCGACAGTGGGATGCATGTTCCCCTCCTCGTCCGTTTTCCTGCCAAATGGCAACACCTGGCTATGGCCAAGCCAGGTCAAACGACCGACAGGTTGGTGAGTTTTGTCGATTTTGGCCCCACCGTGCTCAATCTTACCGGCACAACCATCCCAAAGCACATGCAGGGCAAACCATTCCTCGGACCTGATCCTGCAGACCCCAGAAAATATGTCTACGGGCACCGCGACCGGGTGGATGAGGTGCGGGATTTTGCCCGTTCGGTCCGCGATGAAAAATACTTATACATCCGTAACTATATGCCCCATCTCGGATATAATCAGCCGACCGCGTGGCCGGATATCGGGGAAATCAGACATGAATTCTACAAACTGGCAAGATCCGGAAAGATGACTCCTGCTCAACAACATTTTGCCGGGCCCAGGCGGCCAATTGAGGAACTCTACGACTGCCGGAAAGATCCCCGGAATTTGCAAAATCTCGCGGGGTCTGCAAAGCACCAAAAAATATTGGAGAGGATGCGAAAGGAGCACCTTCGATATGCAAAGGAAATCAGGGACTGGGGATTCGTTCCCGAATATGAGGCCTGGGAAATGAGCAAGGGGTCGAGCGGGTGGAAAGTGGGGAAAACAGGCAGGATCAACTGGGAAAAGATTATCGGGGCAGCCGAGCAAGTGGGTCGGGCAAAGCCAGCCGAATTGATCCAGAATTTAAATTCTGAGAACGCCAGCATTCGATACTGGGGAGCCATCGGATTGGGAGCACTCGAGAATGGACTCACAAAATCTTCGATCATGGCTTTGAAAAAAGCGCTGGAGGATTCCTCCCCTTCCGTACGTATTGAAGCGGCCAATTCTTTGGTTCGTGCAGGGAATAGTGAACCGGCTCTTTCCAGGTTAATCGAAGAGCTAGATCATAAAAACCTGATCGTGGTCACCCATGCTGCCAGAACCATCGAACTCCTCGGTGATCTCGCAAAGAAAGCCGTGCCAGCGATGGAAGCCTGCCTCAAGCGGGCCTATGCCGTACGACCACCCGATCTCTCTCCGGTAATTGTACT
>JBMYOA010000390.1:0-1366 GCA_049598825.1 Opitutales bacterium
TTTGCGAACCGCTCGATATTGGGACTAATCGCCTGCGAATGCCCTTTCAGTACGGAGTTCCAATCATTCCAGTCGTCCACATTGATCAAAAGCACGCTGGGCAACTCAGTATCCTTAGCCTTCGCTTCCAACCAGAAGGAACTGGCGAGAAAAAGGCTAAGAAAAAAAGGAATCAAACTTTTCATTTTTTTCGCATACGCAAACGTTCCGACTTTTCCTTGAACTCAGGGGCGGCTTTGGAGGGTAGCCATTTTGACAATCTTGTGATCACATCCTGATGTTTGGGATGTTTGGCGAGGTTCACAAACTCATCGGAATCGGTTCGGTGATCATAGAGTTCCATGGATCCATCCTCGTAGGAGATCAGTCGCCAGTCACGGGTCCGTATCGAATGGTTGCCAAAATAGGAGGATGTAATGGCAGGATGCTTTCTGGCTTTATTTGGATCTTTGAGTTGAGGAACCAGGGAAATGCCTTCAAGCCGGTCATTTTTGGGCAGGTTGCACATATCCACCAATGTAGGGTAAAGATCGAGCAGGCTGGCTGGTTCCTTGCACGCCTTGCCCGGTTTGACTCCGGGACCGCTAATCAGAAGAGGCACACGAGTCGATTCTTCCCAGAGGGTACGCTTAGCCCAGTGCTGTTTCTCACCAAGATGAAAACCATGATCACTCCACAAAACAATGATGGTGTTATCCGCATACGAGCTTGCTTCCAGGGCGGCCAATACAATCCCCACGCAATGATCCACAAAACTCACCGAAGCAAGATAGGCATGGGTCAGGCTTCGCTGATTACCACTTCCCGTAACCTCGGCATGAGTGGGAGCTAGGGCATAGTCATTTATGGAGAGGAAATTCTTTGGAAGGTCATCAAGATCACTCTTTGGGTTATTGGGTAAAATGATCTTATCCTTCTCATACAGTTTGAACCATTTTGGTGGAACCAATAGCGGAACATGCGGGCGAAAGAACCCGACCGACATGAAGAAAGGTTTATCATATTTTTCTTTGAGGGCTTTAGCCGCAGCTTCGGCCAGTTGAATATCCCCCATCTTCGCATCCGTATCAGGATAGGCACCCCAATCCCATGATGAGCTCCAGTTTGCCGGTCGAGTCATCGGCTTCTTGGTACGTGGACTGCGTGCACGGCCCAACGACTGGTCAATATCATCAGACAAACGACCTCCAAAACTATGATGAAGAACCTTCCCTCCCGAGAGAGTCTGGTATCCATGGTCCTTAAAATAGCGCTGAATAGTAGGTGCGCCAGCAAGAGCAGGTAGTTCCTCATACTTGGGCCCGATTTCATAACTGCCATGCGTCATGGGGCCTATACCCGACATCACCGAGTTACGGGAGGAAGT
>JBMYOA010000391.1:0-1362 GCA_049598825.1 Opitutales bacterium
ACGCGAGAAAAGTATTGCTGGAGTTGCCACGAGAAAATGGATCCACTTGGCCTTCCATTTGAAATGTATAACCATGCTGGCTTATACCGGACGACCGAGTTTGACAAACCCGTGGATACCAGCGGTGAAATTATTGATTCAGGCGATCCATCCTTGGATGGACCCGTGAAGAACGCACTTGAGATGATTGAAAAGCTTGCCAACAGCGAACGGGTGGAGCAGGTTTTTATTCGCCATGCTTTTCGCTTTTGGATGGGGCGTAATGAGACTCTCCATGATAGACCCGTCCTCTTGGCCGCCCACAAAGCTTATCGTGAAGGTGGAGGAAGCATGAAAGACCTCATTCTTTCATTAGTTTCTTCCGACGCTTTTATTTACCGAAAAGTCGAGGGTAAGTAGCTTGGTTGACTACTTTCTCGCGATTGCGAATTTCGAGAATTTTTCTTTGGTCTTTCCTAGTTCCGAGTAATCTGGAGTTTCCGGGTAACTGACGAGGAAATTATTTTCATCGATCAGGTTAAGGTAATAGTGAGTAGATCCTTCGGGCAGGTTAAAGGATATCGTTCCTTTTGTTTTTTCCTTCCCCTTGATCCTGTACCACTCTTCATATTTCTTACCACCGTTATTGGTATAAATCAGATCGGCCCGTACTATTTTGGCTCCTTGTTCGCGAACGGAGAAAGTAACCGTTTCGTTTTGGATCTCATGTGAAATAACTTTCGGGATTAGATTTTTTTCTGCTCCCACTCGTCGTGCCTGAGGATTGTAATAGGGATAACTCGCATCCATTTCATTGAGAATTGAGGAAAGTCTCTCATTTAATTCCTTGCTAAGCTGAGGGTGTTGAGACGCAAGATTATTGGCTTCTTCAATATCCACTCTCACCTGTTTGCCGTTTTCAGTTTTGTATAGTTGGTAGAGTTCAAGTTCTGTTGTGCGTTCGTCAAACCGATGATTGTAGTTGCGGACAAGTTTATACCCACCCATGCGGATGGTGCTTTCGAGGGCCACACTGTGAGGGAAATGCCAAACCATCGTATCCCTCGGTTTTCCGTCTTTATTTTTTACGAGGCTGGAGTTGGTTGGATTCTTAAGTAGGAGATCGCTCAAATCACACCCATCCAGGTCTTTGTCTTTGGGGCGTTTAGTCCCGGTAAGGGTGAGCAGGGTAGGATAGAAGTCGAGGCCGTTTACCATTACATCAGATTCAACCCCTTTCGGAATGCCTGGACCGGTAATAATCAGGGGCACACGAGTTCCTCCTTCCATCGCCGATATTTTTCCTTTGTCGAGGGGATAGTTGTCGGTGATGACTTCACCGGGGTGACCTTCCATACCTCCATTGTCCGAGGTGAAGATGAT
>JBMYOA010000392.1:0-1353 GCA_049598825.1 Opitutales bacterium
AAATTGCAGACCTCACAAGTATCCTGCCTCGTAAATATATCTTTTAACACTTTCCCCTCGCCGCAACGCGGACAGCGGTTTTTGCAGGCTCTCGTAAAGTAGAGAAGTTTCATCCAAGAGAGATGGATACGGATGAACTCGCTTTGATCGCTTTTTCCTTGGCTTGCCCGATCGAATCTCCGCGAGCCAAAGCAACTCCCATTCTTCGTTGTCCTTTGACTTCAGGTTTACCAAACAGGCGCACTTGTACATCCTCCTCAGATAGAGCATGATTGAGATTTCCAAAAGTCACATCTTTGGAATCCCCCTCCACTAGGATGACACTGGAAGCAGATGGTCCGAATTGCCGAATCGAAGGAATGGGCAGACCCAGAATAGCACGGGCATGCAGGGCAAACTGGGATAGGTCCTGGGAGATCATCGTTACCATTCCGGTATCATGTGGACGTGGAGATACTTCACTAAACAAAACTTCGTCTCCCCTAATAAAGAGCTCCACTCCAAAGATACCGTAACCACCAAGGGCGGAAGTTATAGTTTCAGCATATTTCCGGGCTTCCGCTCGTGCCTTTTCAGACATTGGTTGGGGTTGCCACGACTGACGGTAATCACCGTCCACCTGTACATGGCCAATGGGCTCGCAAAAAGAGGTGCCGTTGACATGGCGAACCGTGAGCTGAGTAATTTCGTAATCAAATTCCACAAACCCTTCCACAATCACCTTGCCCCGCCCGGCCCGTCCTCCCGCCTGGGCATATTCCCAGGCTGGCATGATATCCTCTTCTTTTTTGATCGTGCTCTGCCCTTTTCCAGACGAGCTCATGATTGGCTTGACCACACATGGAATACCAATCTCAGATACTGCATTTTTAAATTCTTCCTCGGTCTCTGCGAATTGATAGGGAGAAGTCTTCAAACCTAACTCTTCTGCGGCCAGGCGACGGATTCCCTCACGGTTCATAGTGAGTTGCGTGGCACGGGCCGTGGGAATGATTGTGACCTTTCCTTCGGCTTCCAGTTCTGCAAGGACATCGGTGGCAATCGCTTCCACCTCCGGCACGACTAAATCCGGCTTTTCCTGAAGAATAATCTCGCGAAGAGAATCTCCGTCGAGCATCGAAACCACATGGGAACGGTCAGCTACCTGCATGGCCGGTGCGTTGGCATAGGCATCAAGGGCAATCACCTCCACCCCGTATCGTTGCAATTCTATGACGACCTCCTTGCCGAGTTCACCTGATCCACAAAGCATGATTTTTTTCGCTGATTTTTGAAACGGAGTACCGATGGAAACTGACATGATTTATTTCTGTAGAACTTTACTTTGCTTGGTCGAGCTAAAAGAAATCAGGA
>JBMYOA010000393.1:0-1353 GCA_049598825.1 Opitutales bacterium
TCGGGCAGGTGGAAAAACTCAAAGCAATGGGCATCCGTACCAAAAAGGAATTACCGGGAACATTTGCCAGGGAACTGGAAGATCCCCAATCAGAAAGCGAGCAGACAAACCTGCCCCTTACTGAATGATTGAGTTTTGAATATGTCGTAAAAATTATCTCTGCCAGGGCACGGATGTGCCTTTGTAATTCTTGGAAAGGTCTTTCAGTAACGAAAGTATTTCCCGCTCAGAATATCCTGTGGCATCCAAAAGGGTCCGATCCACTTTCACCTTCCTCCCCAGCAATCCATTGGTTTGCTCCGCTTGCTCCAAAGTACCATTTGCGATCTTTAACAATGCCTGCTCGAAAGGGTTTTTCGTTTCAAAGATTTGCTTTTCGGAATCTTCTAAAATTCCAACAATGTAGGGATTGAAACCGATTGCAGAAAAAGCCTCACCGGTCGACTTGAGACATTCAGTACTAACATCTTCAAAATCCTGTCCTTCAAAATGTCCAACATTCACCAGTTGTTCATAGGCTACATAATGAAAATTGTACAACAATCCAGCGAGATAAAGATCATCCGGTTCCCGATCCAAATCGGGACTGAAATGCTTAAGAAAACGGGCAAGAATCACCGAGCGTCTCTTAATCAGTCCGGTAGTCATTCCTTTTAATCCAAGAGGCAAAGTGAAGATTTCCTGATTCATCGTACGAATCGCGAGACTTTTTAAGAAACCCAATCCTTTTTTAAAAAGAATATCCTTGGCGAAATCCTCGGAACTTCCCTCGAAACCTGACCTTCTGGTCAATTTACCCAACAATTCCTGATCATGAGAACAAATTGCCAGTATGTCCTCCAAGGTAGGTTCTTGCTTGTTTACAATGATTTCAAGTTTCGGAAGCAGGACCAGGGTTGGAGAACTTTCAGCTAAAAGATCGTGAAGAGACGGGATTAAGACTTTAGGTTGAGTGAGGTCTTTTTCGATGAGCATTTTTACTTAATTATATGAATAGTTTTAGGTTTTTGTGTAAGTTAATAATGTTTAAACAAAGTCACATTTCTCGCGCCAAATTGTACTTTTTGGGTAAAATTGAATTTTAAATTTTTATCTCTTTAATATTCGGGCCCTGATTAAGAAACTTCTCAGAAATTCATGATTGCAACGTCCTGGAGCTTCTATTCTAGATAATTACATGCAGCACAGATTGTTTATTTCTCTACTTTTGCTTTCATCTACGCTGGTTCTGTTTTCCGAAATGCAATCTCCCAATATCCTTTGGATTACCGCGGAGGATATGAGCCCGGTGCTCGGGTGCTATGGAGAGAAAGATGCAGTCACTCCCCATATCGATCAACTGGCACAGGAAAG
>JBMYOA010000394.1:0-1347 GCA_049598825.1 Opitutales bacterium
CAACTGGATATGAGTCTCAATGCAGGAGTCGGGAATGTGATGGCTGGAGCTTTTGCTTTCAAAGGATTCTCTGCCCGCAAGGATGCAATGTCGGAAATGAAAATTTTTAATTTGGCAGAACTGGACCGAAAACCACGCCTTCTTCGCAAACCTTCAATCAAATACCCAGCCACTCTTAAACGACAAAAAGTGGAAGGCGATGTTAAGCTGCTTGTCCTTATTAACGAAAGAGGAAGTGTAAAAGTTCTCAAAGTTCTTTCCTCAAGTCATCCCGAATTTACAGAAGCCGCAACCAAAGCTGTTGAACGTTCACGCTATGAAGCACCCAAAAAAGGCGGACAAGCCGTACGCACTAAATTTCTGCTCCCCGTACCCTTTCGCATGAGATAAACTTACTATGAAAAACACCATAATTCCTGTCTTTATTTTTCTAATTTCCGGCACCGCCTTTCTTACAGGCAAAGTCGCTCCCCTAACCGAAAAGATTTGGTCGAACCCTGAATTTATTAAAGACTACCTCGGATCCTTCGCCATAAGCTCCGAAGTCGAGCCTAAGATTGGTCGGGCCGAACAGGTCCTCTTTGAAGACATTACGGAAATGATCGATGACAACCGTACCGACGAAGTCATCGAAGAATTAAAAGGAGAATTCGATGAGATTGACTCCAGTCCCGCCATTGATTTCACCCTCGCCAACTTTCTGGTGCAGGAGGGCAACATGACCGAATCGATTAAATACTATGTCTCAGCCATCCGAAAATTTCCTGATTTTTTGAGAGCCCGCAAAAACCTCGGGCTTATCTATGTCCAGGATGGCAACTTTTCAGAAGCACTTCCCCATCTAGTAAAATGCGTAGAATTGGGCGGTGCAGATGGAGACCTTTACGGATTGATCGGTTATTGCTACCTGAATGCTGAACTCTACGCATCCGCTTTGGATGCTTACAGAATGGCCCTTATATTTGAACCCAACAGTAAAGATTGGAGACTCGGCAAAGCTCAATGTCTTATTTCTTTGGAAAAGTACGACGACGCGATCGCCATGCTTACGGAACTCATCCAAATGGATAAAAGCAAAAAGGATTTCTGGCTCTTCCAGGCAAACGCTTACCTAGCCAGCGAGAAAAGTGAGGATGCAGCCGCCAATCTCTTCCTGGTTGATTTAATGGAACAAGCCGATGCCAACTCCAAGCTTCTCCTCGGTGACATATATGTAACCCTTGAACTCCCACACCTCGCCGTTCCTCAATACCTCGATGTTCTCGATTCAGATGAAAAGTTGCCCGTTTCCAAAGCAGTAAGAATCGTTGAAGTTTTGGCCCGCTCCACCAATTGGAAAGAAGCCTC
>JBMYOA010000395.1:0-1342 GCA_049598825.1 Opitutales bacterium
CGTCGCAGTAAGCAGGGATTTCGTTGTCGTCGAACCATTTTAAGGCTAATTCAATTTCTGGATTCATATTTCTTATTGGTTATTGGTTATTGGTTATTGGTTATTGGTTATTGGTTATTAGTATTTGTTTCGTGTTCGTCTGATTGCAAGGCGGTCTTGAACATTCCTCGCCCTTGTGACATGACCAGTTGCGTCAATGATATCGCCCTCATACAGGAAAATGATTTCCCACTCAGAGAGACCAAGACTCTTGGCGGCTCGTCTTGCCCACCCCGCGCCCTTGTAAAACTTGCAAGTCCAGCTAGGCGTTCCAAAGTTGACGAAAGAGCGAAATCGCTTGTCTTTGCAAAGGATTCCGTCTCGTGATTTTAGAATACATTCTCTAGATTTTGGTTTCATGGTATTGGTTATTGGTTGGTTGTTTTGGTTTCCTCGGGGAATCTAAATTAATTATTCTTAAGAGCAAAGCGAACCTTGTGTTCACCTGTTTTTCCCACTTCATAGCAATAGGATAAATCTTTTTCGAATGTCTTAAACCACGCGAGGAGATGTTCCTTAGTTGCGAATGTCTTGGTGAATGATTTTTTCATAGTGTTTTATTGATTGGTTTGGTTGCGCCCCTAAAGCGGGGCTTTGTTTCATAATTTTGATTGGTGATTATTGGTGGCTGTCTCATCAGCTCCGATGTCAGCTCCGATGTCAATCCGCACAGACCCCTTCTCGCGGAGAAGGGCCAGTAGCTCAGTTGCCAGCTCCGCTCGGCCTTGGTCAACAAGGTCATTACTTTGCCCGAGTGCGGTGTTGTCTTTCAGTATTTCAATGATTGTTTTCATGGTATTGGTATTGTATTGGTTAATGTTGCACTCCCCATTTTGCGGGCTTGTGACCGCCTTCGGCTGGGTTACAACACAGGATTGAAGCGAATCCTATCGGGGCCTTTACTCAACTGCGCTACCAGCATCATTGCGGAACCCCTCAGCAGTTGTATGTCGGCCTGCTGTCGGCCGTGGCGCGGAGCGCGGATTGGAAAAGAACGATGCCATTGATTAGATACATCAAATTACAAAACGCAACATTTTTTTTCAAAAAAAATATCTTTTTTTAATCAATGCACATCAACGACTTACAGAGGTTCCCGCAACCTACTTCAGCAACATTGGTGCAAAAACTACACTCATTCCGCTCCATTAACTTGCTTTCACACCGCCACGCTTGGGCCATCAATCGTGCTTCCCAATGGGACAGCAATACATATCCCGATGGGGCCGCAATATATTGCCCCGATGGGGCCGCAATACATCTTCCCGACGGAGAATAAAAAACGCGCTCACGCGCTCCGGCT
>JBMYOA010000396.1:0-1334 GCA_049598825.1 Opitutales bacterium
GCCTCGCCTGCAGGACCAAGTGGAATGGGAGTGAACTCCTTGGTAGCGAGATCGAATTTACCAAAAAACACCCGTTTTCGAGCGTTGATACCCGTTTCATTTCCATGTCCGCGGTAGTCCAGGCCATGTTTCTCTTTACCCTGTTCAGCTGTAATCCAGAAGCCGTCTCCCGAGGCGGTCGCCGCAATCGATGCCCGTGCTTCATACTTTGAAGTGTGACCGACGGGATATTCAGTGACTTTTCCATTGGCTTCAACTTTGGCGAGATAGAGATTGAATTCGTTCCCACGGGAACTGTCATAGATGATCCATGCGTTTCCTTTTGGGTCAAAAGTTATGCGTGGTTCCCAGTCACCTCCTTGATGAGTCGAGACGGGTATTTCCTTCGACCACTTTCCATTATCAGGATTGAGGTATCTTGCGTAAATGTCTCCTTCTCCTGCCCTGAAGGATTGCCAGGTTACCCATACCCGGCCTTTGGCATCTGTTCCTGCATCCAGAAAGGCTTCCGCTGCTTTTGAGTCGGCTAGAGTAATCACTTTACCAAAACCTTTTTCAGGTTCCCATGATCTTGCCATAATGTTTACGGTGGTATCTTTCGATGTTGTCCCCCAGAAAACCCATACCTTGCCACTCGTTTTTTCCAAAGCCAGTGCCGGAGCATGTAGAACACCGGAAGCTGCTTCATCACCTATTGTTTTGATTCCCTCCTTTGATTCTGTTGCCAAAACGAGTTTGTCCTTTTGACCATCCCAAGCCAGGTGAGCAATTAAGGTATTTCCGTCTCGGTCAATGATGGCATCAGGGAGATCAAACTGTAAGCCGTCTTTGGCTAACTTTTGAACTCCTCCAACCAGGGGTATGGCCGTATTGAGAAAACGCACTTCTCTTTTTCCAAAGAATTTGGTTTTTGGTTTCGCTTTGGCTTGTTGTTGAGGCGTGTTTGCAGGTTTTTCGTTTTTGACTGTTTTTTGGGCAGTAAGAATGTCGCAAAAAAATAGTGAAAGTAAGGCTGCGAGGAAGTGGGCTTTGATCATATTTCGATTAGAAAATCTCTGAAAACTCAGGTCAATGAGGATTCGAGCTTTTATAAATTAATTTTATCCACACTTGACCGATTCCCTCTCGAGACAATTAACTTGGTGCGTGAAATCCAATGCATGCAAGTCCTTTGATGAGAGATGTTATGATCTTTTGCTTAAGATCCCGAAAGGAAAAGTTGCCACTTACAAGAAAATGGCAGAGGCCTTAGATACCAAAGCATATCGTGCCGTGGGGCAGGCAATGAATCGTAATCCAAATCTCGTGACTGTTCCCTGTCACCGCGTAGTCAA
>JBMYOA010000397.1:0-1332 GCA_049598825.1 Opitutales bacterium
GTTGAAGATGGAAGAGCTAGTGCCAAATGTCATCGGTATCAAAGGAGAAATCCAAATTACCGGTGAGGTCGTAGCGCCCGATATGATCCCAAATGCTCGCAACTTTGCAGCGGGGTCGCTCAATCTGAAAGACTCTTCTGAGTTTCGTTCTCGCGCACAGACTCTCAAGTTTGTCGCATACGATATTCAAGGAGCTAAGTATGAGCGTCTTTCTGATGCAATGGACCATTTGGCCAGGAATGGCTTTGAGGTTATCACTCACTTCGATGCATCCGCTTTCCCAACAGATGGTGAGGTGTTTAGAGTAGATAACTATGAAGCCTTTTACAAACTGGGATATACAGCTCATCACCCCCGAGGGGCTTTCGCTCTTAAAGAGCAGAAGGATGGGGTTATTACAGAATTACTCGATGTTGTGTGGCAGGTAGGCAAATCAGGGGTTGTGAGCCCGGTTGCTATCTTACGCCCAGTCGAAGTGGGGGATGCGCTAGTGAGCCGTGCAACTCTACACAACATTGAGTACATTCGCTCTCTTGGCCTAGAAATAGGTTGCCAAGTTGAAGTTATACGTAGCGGTGAGATCATTCCACGAATCGTGAGACGAGTGGACATCGAGAAAAATAGTTCTTGACATTCAGGTCAAATCTGTCGTATAATATCTTTTCACTTTTTCGGAGTAGTCAATGTTTCAAGAAATCTTACCCCCTACCAATTGTCCTTCTTGTGACAGTACCTTGGTATGGGAGAATGATTTACTTTACTGCCGCTCTGCCACTTGTGGTGAGCAACAGTATAAGGTCGTGGAACACTTTGCCAAAACTATGAAGATCAAGGGTCTCGGCCCTGCATCTATTCGTAAACTTGGTTGGACGTGCCCGTCCGATATTTACACCTCCACGGAGGATAGTATCTTAGCATCGTTGGGCTCTGAAGCAGTGACAAATAAGCTCATGGGCGAGATATTGAATTCGTTCGATGCTCCCCTTGAGCGCCTTTTGCCAGCCTTTGGCATACCATTAATTGGAAATACGGCAACACGGAAACTGTCTGAGACTATTAATCATATTTCTCAAATAAATGCAGACACTTGTGAGCGTGCCGGTTTGGGCCCAAAGGCGACTTATAACTTGTTGGAATGGATGGAAAATGATCTTAGCTACTTCCAGGAGCATATTCCTTGTAGCTGGTATTTTTCGGATACTCCATCTTTGCCGGTTGCGAGTAAAGGTACCGTATGTATTAGTGGTAGACTGAAGAGTTTCAAGTCTAAAGCCGAAGCTACTACGGCCTTGAACGCCGCTGGATATGATGTAAAGTCCAGTTTAACTAAGC
>JBMYOA010000398.1:0-1322 GCA_049598825.1 Opitutales bacterium
TGCGTCCCTCGTGCGCCTCATGGAGCTTTTGAAGGAGTTTGGGGTCCAACTCCCCCAGGGCTACTATCTCCTCGTCAGAGGGAGCCTGGAGGATTGGGTGCTGTGTAAACTCAAGCATTATACCTCTTTACCGTTGACACGTACCTTGATGCTGGACTTGCGGCCCTTGCTCCAATCAATGTCATCGTAGTTCTTGCTTTGCTTCTCAGCGTTATGTCCCTTGCGGGGTGCGCATCCTTTACCCATGATTTAACTCCTTGATTAGCTCTTTTAATATTTGAATCTTAGCCCTTAGCTCAAAGTTCTCACGCATGAACTTGTTGACCTCCTCATCCTTGTTACACAGCTTAGTATGCGCCACCTTGATAGCATCCTTTAGCTCCTCAATGTGTTCGCGTTCATCATATGCTTCTACTTCCATTCCCATGTTCATGTTCTACCTCCGTATATACTCCGTTTAATTTTTGAATGTTATGGATTAAAACATCAATGACGCGTGCCTGTTTCAGTATTACATCGTACTGAGCATCAATTCGGCGTTGCTGGCTATCGAGCTTCTTCTCAACCAAATCCAGTTCGTCCCAGATGCACTGCACCGAGAAAGCCGTTGATATAGCGACAGCGATGATGATGACTCGTAGAGTATTGATAATTTTGCGGTTAATCTTCCCACTCCTCTCCGTCATCGTCAGCGTCCTCGTACTCATATTCCCAATCCACATCAATCTCATCAATGTTGGTATCCTCCATCATCTCCCTAGCGAGCATCTTGCCCACTGGCCGGTTGGTGTAGTCATAGTAAATATCTCCATCGTCATCCATTACAACGAACATAAAGTTCGGGAAGTGTTCAGCCATCAATGCCCGTATATCGGCATAGAGGTTGTCGTATTGTTCATCAGTTAGTTTCATATCCTGCCTCTCTAATATATGGTGCGTTGAGTTCATAACAGCGTGTTCCTTGTTCACCATCAAAACGCACAGTAACCCAGCCGTTGTTAATGTTTAGGACATCAGCGAACCTGCGCCATGCCTTGTGATAAATCCTAGTTAGCCTCATCTTCTATGTCTCCTGTTTCTGGTGGGTTTGGTAAAGGCATCCAGTGAGATGGTTGCCTTCTTAACCCACCTATTCCTAAATCATCTTCCCATTCTTTGTAATAGTCGCTCCACCCGCCCATACATATAAACTCGCCACAATATAGAATAAGTTGATTATCCCCCTTGGGGGCAGTTTCGATTGGTTGCCATTTGTTATTGCTATTACTCATCTTCTATGTCTCCTGTTTCTGCGTTAATAATCCTAGCCTTTTCAATGCGGT
>JBMYOA010000399.1:0-1322 GCA_049598825.1 Opitutales bacterium
CCCGGTGGGCACAATCACTCCATGAATCAAACCCCAGCGGTGAGGATTGAAGGTGGGGCGACCTTTCCAATAATTAAAATACTCACCGTTTTTATGGTCGAAAGTTACGGTATAATCTCCGGGAAGCAACAGGTTCAGCATGTTACCTTTGGCAGCCCTATTTTTTATGTTGATTGAATAGGAAGCCTTCAACGCGGGACCGTAATCCATCTTATGCCAGCGATAATCCTTGTGCCCGTTTTCGCTGTAATTTCCCCAGTGACCAAAGATTCCCCCATCCAGATCCGTATACGCGGGTAGTAAATTTAGTTCCTGATCCTTTTGTAGGTGATGTTTCGCCTGACGTTTGTAAAAGTCGTACATCCGGTAGGTATTGGTTTCCTCCCCCGCAAATTCATACCCCGCCCTACCCTTCGAAGTATCGAGATAAGGATAAAGAGCCGGTTCTATTTTCGGAGGTGATACCGTGGTGCTTACTGCTTCATCATCTTCCACCTGTTCTTCAACAGACTGGACTTCTTTGAGGTAAATATTTCTAAACCTAACTTTCTTTCCCACAAGTTCCGGCTTCTTTACCCCGTGAACCTGAAGACCGATATGCCCCGGACCAGCCACCCCATCAAATTCAAAATCTGTGATCGGAACATCATTGATAAATGTCTGATAGCGATCATCGAGCGCCCGAACTAAAAATGAGTTCCATTCACCTGGTTTGAAGGCGCCTTTGATTGGTTCTGTTTTTTCCTTCTCCATATCAGGGCTAAGCCAAAGTTGTCTGGAACCATCCTTTTTTTTCATCGCTTCGCCGTATATAAAGCCTGACTTGCCTCCGGCGATTTCCACCTGGGGTCCAATCAGGTGAGCACCTTCACGCAATGGTATGGAGCGAATTTGACAACCTGAGTTCAGTCCGAGATCCAGTTTCACCTCAAACTTGAGCTCGAAATTACGGTATTTCTGCTTGGTTGTCATGAACCCATTTCCTTCTTTTGGGACCGAGATACCGACAATGCTTTGATCAACAATTTCATAGGTGTGCTTACCACCGGTCTGAAACCATCCGTCAAAGGACTTACCGTCGAACAGCTTGACCCACTCTGCAGCCCCGGCAAAAGGAGCAAAGATGGACATAATGAACAAACAAAATTTCAAGGAATGAGTTTGATAGGATTTCATTTAATTACTTGTGCTTCGTTTTTCGCCTGTTCGCTTAGCCGAGTAAAATATTTTGTAACGATTTCATTATAATTAATGAATTAAGGAGAGTATTTGTTTCCAAAAAATTTAGGAAACTCGTGAATTCTTATTTCCTTTTGGGCATC
>JBMYOA010000400.1:0-1316 GCA_049598825.1 Opitutales bacterium
AGTCTGACTAAAGGCAAGTCGCTTGAGCCCTTTTTGGATAGATTTATTTTGGTGGAGGAGCTTCCAAATCAACTGGGTGGAGTAGTTTTCAAACATCAGGAGAACCAAACCCTTGTCGATGCCGAGGTAGCTTTTTCCAATCCAGGGTAGGTCACCATTTGCTTTGGTGACATAGCTGTAGGCATCGTAAAGCCCGTACTCTCCGACCAGTCCCGGGATGTTGTACATGTGCTCCAAAGCGGCTTTTGATTCCTTCGGTGTGAAGGGTAGGAAGGAGAGGGCCCCGTACGGAGCAACGGTTCCGTCTTCAAGAAGTTTGTGCCCGACTCCGATCGGATGAGAGCCATACAAGCCGCTGTAACCAGTCGATGGGCTTATGCAGGCACTCATACCCCAAGAGTTGGGACCCAGGCCTTTGATACGATGAGCATTATCAATTGCGTATTGACGGGCGGCCAATCCAGCGTGACGGGAATTATCAAACCAATCACGACCCAGCTTGTCGCGCAGATTTCGAAAGTCGATAAATGCGTGCGTCCATTGGTAAGTAAACGCAGCACCCGTTCCGCAGAAGATGAACTCCTCCCCTTTGTAACTGCCCTTGTAGGTCTTCATGGCATAGTATGAATCTGCTCCTGTTGAAAATTCCTCCCTGGGTGCACCGGCTGCGAGAATGTAGAGAAAGATGTGTTCACTGTAGGCGGACCATCCACCGAACATGCCTTCTTCATTGATTCCATGCGGAACATTCTTCGGGAGATCTTCCGGATAACAGGCGAGGTAGGGATGTTTGGTCACCGGGTTGGTAAACCATTTCCAGTTCATGGCCTCATATAATTCATAAGTAAGTTTTTCGATTTCTCCACCAAAGTACTCAGCCGCGGCCAGAGCTCCGAGTAACATAGTACCGGCCGATGCATTGCTAAGCTCGATATTATGCGAGTCTTTCCAGCCCCGCTTACCGGTGTCGGGATCAATGAAATGATACCAGAATCCATTGATTCGTTTTAAATCCCTCAGGGTTTTCAGGGTGATGATGATTCTCTTTTCACCCTCTTCACGGGAGATCCACCCACGCTCCACGCCAATAATAATCGCAGCGAAATAAAATCCCTGATGCTCAATTGGAATGGGGCTGTATTGATTAAATCCCACATAGTCCCCATTGGACATCCCATAAGTCGGGCTCTTGGGGTTATCGTTCCATTCTTCCCAAAAGAAATCAAAACAGCCTTTTAGCTCCCTCTCCATCAGGGGAGTTAATTTCTTTGGCGTTTGTTGAACAGGATAAAGGGTGGGCTGTTCCCCTAAAACCA
>JBMYOA010000401.1:0-1308 GCA_049598825.1 Opitutales bacterium
CATTTCCTGCCAAAGTATTCGGTCTCCTCTTCCGGATTGATCTCCTTGGGATATTCCTTTTTCTGGTTTTCCAAACCATACATTTTCATGATGTGTTTTGGTTCTTTGGAAAGATCGAGTGCATCCGTGGCCGATAATTGCAATCGTGCCGCTAATTCATAACTGCGGATTCGGGAATCCAATCGTGGATCAAGAGGACGATTTCGCTGGTGCATCCTGTTGATTCGATTGATCAGATCAATCCCTTCACCGTGACTGTCCTTGGTCACAAAGTCTGCCTGTGGATGAAGATCCTCAATCGGATTGGCCCGCTGCGGAAAAATCGTGGTTCCCTGTGTGTGGGTTGGTAAAAAGGCACTCCCCCAATTTTTGGGGCCATTCGAAGCAAACCCGCGATGGTCCGGTAAAACCACAAAAGCGGGCAGATCCTCATTTTCAGAGCCCAACGCATAGCTAACCCACGAACCTGCTCCTGGAAACCCGGGCAACTGGAAACCGGTAGCCTGCAAATAAGTAGCCTGACTGTGAACGCCTGTCTTCCCCACCATATTGTGGACGAATGAAATATCATCCACCACTTCCCCAAGAGGCTCGACAATTTCACTGAGCAGTTTTCCACATTTACCATGCCTTTTAAATGCGAAGGGTGATTTCATCCATGGACCCAGACCATTCTGAAAGGCTTCCACATGCTCGCCGAAATCGGATTTCTCTCCATGCCTCTTGATCAATTCCGGTTTATGATCGAACATATCGATATGGCTGGCCGCCCCTGCCATAAACAACTGAATCACCCGCTTAGCCCGCGGTGGATGATGCAAACCCGCAGGCAAGCCCGTACCCGCCCCCTGCAATGGCTCTCGCGACAGCATCGAGGCAAGTGCCAACCCACCCATCGTGGATTGGGAGACAAAGGAACGGCGTGATATCGGAGATGGATTCATGATGGTTAATCAATAAAGGCAAATTCGCTGAGGCTGAACAGGGATCGGCAAAGATTGGGCGTTCCGTGCTTATCCGCATACTCCAAGAGGAGTCGATGTTCCTCGGCATTTGGCGAGCGACCGGTCACGAGTTCAAAACCGGCACGAACCTGATTTTCCATCCCGGATACTTCTTTTGACAGCCGTTCCGCAAAATGCCTCGCCATTACCAGCGTGAATTTGTTGTTCAAAAGACTCAATGCCTGCAGGGCAGTCAGAGTCTCGTTACGTCTCGGGGTGCTTTGGGAAGAATCAGCACAATCGAGCGTTGTCATAAATGGATTTGGCTGCGACCTCACCACAAAACGGTAGATCGATCGACGAT
>JBMYOA010000402.1:0-1306 GCA_049598825.1 Opitutales bacterium
TTGCCCGTGAACAAAAGAGTAGAGTTAGATACTCATAACCTGAAGACCCAACAATAGGACAAATATTTAGATTTTATGGCCTTATCTTGTAACAATTCCGTAAGAACAAGTCGTTTTACTTCTTTGACGCATCCTTTGAATCGGCAAAATACTCCAATCTTCGAGAGTATTCTCCCTTGGGTGCCGTAATCGCAAACAAACTTGGATCCAAAGTATATCCACAAAAATCCCGAAAAAAGGTAACCGAATTGAGTACCAGCAAGACCTCTATTCTAGATTTAGAAACATTAGCTATCTCAATTAATTTGGGCATGGGGTTCTTTTTTGAAATCAGAGACCAAGCCTCTACGGCTCGCAACTGAACCATTAAATTTGAATCTCCCATCAGCTCTGGTAAAAGGGAGTGTA
Source organism: Opitutales bacterium (assembly GCA_049598825.1). Lineage (GTDB taxonomy): Bacteria > Verrucomicrobiota > Verrucomicrobiia > Opitutales > Seribacteraceae > Seribacter. The sequence goes on from JBMYOA010000402.1 coordinate 409, forward strand.
AGGATTTAGCCTGAGGACCAAACTGTGCGGCGACGAGGCATGCCCAGTATTTTTCCCACTCCGTTCCAGAAGATAGTAATTCTTGCAACTGATTCTCTACTTTCTGAAAAGGCAACAAAGCCAAATTCGCAACATCCACTAATCTACTTATTTCTGTGGATCGTTTTTCCCCAAAGGAAATAGGGTCCAATAATGCATTATCTATCATATAGCTTTCCGGATAGAAGCTCAGGTCGTTAACTTCCTTGGTCCTGTTGCTCAATTTAGTTCGCATTTCTATTAACTTTTTACGGAACACTGGATTTTTTGATAAATCATTCACTTCATAGGGATCCTTAGATAGATCAAACAATTGCTCAGCGGGTCTCGATGAGAAAAACTGTTGTTGCTCCTCATTCAATTCGCCATCCTTGAACAGCTCTCGCCATTCCTTGAAAGCAAGCATCCGGTATCGGTAATTATTTTGCAGCCCATCTGGATAAAATCCTTGGTAATTACGTATATATTTCCATTTTCCCTTTCTCAGGGAGCGAACCATATCATACTTCTCGTCGAAGCGATCGGCATAGCCGAAGGATTCATCACGCTTGGCCAAGGCTTTTCGGTTTATTCCTTTTCCAAAAAATGGACTCCCATCCATGAATTTTGGCACATTGATCCCTGCAAGGTGAAGAATAGTGGGACCGAAATCTATAAAACTCACAAACCCATCTGTTCGACTACCATTTTTATGATCAACTAAATGCATGAAATTCTTCGGAACCCGCACCACCAACGGAACATGCAGACCCGTCTCATAAGCATATCCCTTGCTCCTTGGAAGCACACCTCCGTGATCTCCAAAATAAAAGACAAAAGTGTCCTCCAAGACTCCTTCATCTTTAAGTTTTTTGATTTC
>JBMYOA010000403.1:0-1300 GCA_049598825.1 Opitutales bacterium
GGTAATTCCTTTTTGGTACGGATGCCCATTGCTTTGAGTTTTTCCACCTGCCCGACCAAATTTCCGGGCCCGGTGGATAATTGACTGACTGCTTTGTCATGGGCCTCACTTGCTTTACCCAGGGCTTTGCCCACATCTTCGATACTGGTGAGGAAGCCGACAAATTTATCGTAAAGTAAGCCGGCCCGACGGGCGATGTCATGGGCATGCTTGTTCTGCTTTTCCAGTTTCCATAGATTGGCCACGGTCTTGATTGTGGCCATCAGGGTGGAGGAGGTGACCAGCACGATCTTCCGCTCAAAAGCATACTGATAGAGATCAGGATCAAGGGTAAGGGCGGCACCAAACGCGGGCTCGATGGGGATGAAGAGAAGAACAAAGTCAGGGGTGTTTATTTCCTCAATGGCGGAGTAATCCTTATCGGATAATTCATCCACATGTTTTTTGAGCGATTGCAGGTGCTCCTTGAGTGCCTGTTTTTTCAGGTCCTCGTCATCCGTTCCGATGGATCGTTCATAGGCGGTGAGAGATACCTTCGCATCGACTACGATTGCCCGGTCTTCCGGCAGGCGGATGATGGCATCGGGCCGTTGGCGGTCAAAACTTTCCTGCATCGAGAATTCCAGCCCTTTGATCAGACCGGATGCTTCCAGCGTGCGTTCGAGGATAAATTCTCCCCAGTCGCCCTGTTTTTTGGAATCTCCTTTGAGAGCAGTGGTCAGGTTGCGGGCATCCTCACTCAGTTGTGCCTGTGCCTGTTGTAAATTCCCGAGGAATTCCTTGAGGGATGCCTGCTGGCTGAGATCTTTTTCATGAATATCCTCTACTTTTTTGCGGAAGTTGCGGATATCCTTATCCAGAGGCTCGAGCAGAGATTTGATATTTTCCTTATTCGACTCGGTAAATTTGGCACTCTTCTGGTCGAGAATTTTGTTGGCAAGATTTTCGAACCGTTCCTGCATCTGCTTGGCATTTTTTTCCTGTTCCGCAATTTGGGACTCCAGTTTTTTATTCAACTCATCGTTAAGGGTGGCTTTTTCCACCCGTTCAGCATCCGACTTGCGGAGCTCTTCCCGCAGGGAATATTCCACCTGCTTAGCCCGCTCCATATCCTCCTTGAGTAGACGATTTTCTGCCTCCAGGGAGTCGCGAACCGAGGCAGTTCCCCGCTGTTTTAGAATATAGGCGACGAGAGCACCCAAGCCCACGACCAACCCCGCCATACTGTATGCAATCACATCCACGGGTATGTTTTTGATTTGGTGTGCCCTGATGTCAAGTCTTTGCCCTGACTATCTTC
>JBMYOA010000404.1:0-1299 GCA_049598825.1 Opitutales bacterium
CCAAATGCAATCATATCTGCGTGACCTTCAGATATGGCTTTTTCGGCAGTCTCTTCGGTGTATCCACAATTACCCATGATCGGCCCTTGAAAAACCGCACGGAATTCCTGAAGGGTCATGGGTTCACCAAGCTCGTGAAAGCCAAAAGCAAGGCCATCCATGACATGTAAGTAAGATAATCCATATTGATTGAGTTGTTTAGCCGTGTAAGTGAACTGTTCCCGATAATCCGGAGAACCCATATCATCAAATATCCCATTGGGTGATAAGCGGACGCCTATCCGATTGAAAGGAAAAACTTCACCAACCGCTCGGACGACCTCATCGAGTAATCGGCAACGGTTCTCGATAGATCCACCATATTCATCGGTTCGATGATTTGTTTTAGACTGAAGAAATTGATCGAGTATATATCCGTTGGCCGAATGTATTTCGATACCATCGAAACCGGCAGCCTTTGCAAGCTCTGCACCTTTTTTAAACATTGCGATGATTTGTGGGATTTCTTCCAATTCGAGAGCTCTGGGAATCTCGTAGGGCTTGCTGCCTTCCGGGGTGTGAGTTTCGTTATTTTCCAAGCGAATGGCGGAAGGGGCTACGGGTTGCCGGCCATTTATCAATAGACTGTGCGTGGCTCGACCTGGATGCCAAAGTTGCAGAAATATTTTACCGTCTTTTTGGTGTACTGCCTGAGTCGTCTTTTTCCAGCCTTCGACATGCTCGTTATTGTAAATACCAGGCATATTCATCCAGGCAATGGCACTGCTGTCTACCCCCGTTGCTTCGGCAACAACCAAGCCAGCTGATGCGCGCTGCCCGTAATATTCTGCCATTAGTTCTGTGGGGCATCCATTCGGGGTAGCTCGTGTTCGAGTCATCGGTGCAAGAATGACTCGATTTTTTAAATTTAGATCACCAATTTGGGTGGGGGTTAAAAGTTGTTTAGTCATTGGAAGTATTTAAAGAAAAGTTTCGGATTAGACAATCGTTTGGAGTGTTTGATGGGGAAAAGATTTTTTTGAGGTGGTTTTTTTAATAGGATTGTAAAAAGACCTTTGTCTTTTTCATAAGAAACGAGAGACTGAAAACATATAAATTCTATGAAAATGCCCTCTTATTTATTCTATCTTAAGGTACTCTTTTGTGCTTTTGTGACTTTGTCATCTTCGTTGCATGCGGATCATCATGCAAAAACTTCAGCCTCTCTGTTTCAAAAAGGGGATCGCGTCGCGCTTGTGGGAGGGGGACTCATCGAAAGGGCACGATTGAACGGATACATGGAGGCTACGCTTTCCAAAG
>JBMYOA010000405.1:0-1297 GCA_049598825.1 Opitutales bacterium
GCTGAACTCCTTTCTATCTCAGTACGAAGTCTGGAGCGTTTAGTTGCACGGGGGAAAATCAAAATAGTCAAGATAGGGAGTTGCATACGCTTTAGATCTGATGAGATTGAAGAAGTTATAAATGGAGAAAGACAGCTTTAGAATGGGAGGAGATAGATATGCACAATGTGCTTAAGAGAACTCGAAAAAAGAACGGAATAACGGTCCGTTCCAAAAACTTTTATCTTCGGTATCGGTATGGTTTGATGCCTTCATCTAAATACAAACCACTCGGCGTAAGTTGTAAGGAGGCCGCCTGGCAGAAGGCGAATGAATTTAAGCGTGAATACGAAGCTGAAATGGCCGGTCTTCTGCCACCGCGCTCAGTAAGGGAAGCTGAGAATAAATCAATCCAATCGCATGTAGAAGATTATTTATCTGATCTGAAAGCCAGAGGGAGGGACGGACGGAAAGGCAAAGGAGCCAAACAGATCCGAAAACGTCTATTACGGTTGATTCGGGAATGCGGGTGGAGCAGTTTGGGGAAAATTACTCCTGATTCCTTTACCCAGTGGCGAGCTCGACTCAATGAAATGTCAGCACGAACGAAAAATCATTATTTGGCTGAAGTTAAAACCTTCTTGAACTGGATGATTCTTCAGGGACGGATGGCTATTAATCCTTTGGCCTCAGTCGCAAAGGTCGATCAGACTGTAGCAACTAGAGTTAGACGAGCACTGACTAACGAAGAATTAGCCAAGTTATTTGAGTATTCTCCGCATTATCGCAGGGTTCCGTATCTTATGTCTGCAAGAACTGGTCTCAGATATGGGGAGCTTTCTGAATTGGTTTGGGGTGATGTCGTCTTGGACGGAGAAAATTCTCATGTCTTGGTTCGGGCGAGTATTTCCAAGAATAAGAAGGAGGCACGCATTCCGCTCATAGCCGAACTCGAACAATTACTGGCCGAATTCAAGCCAGAAGGGGCAATGCCTAAAGATCGAGTATTCAAGGACGGAGTCCCCCGTTGCGTGACTCTGAAGAAGGACCTTAAGGCTGCAGGGATTCCGTATATCGACGAAAGTGGTAGGTATGCCGATTTTCATGCTCTTCGCTACACCTTTAACACTTGGCTTCAGACGAACGGGGTACCTCCACGAATGGCCCAGGAGTTAATGAGACATAGTGATCGTAGGCTAACCGATCAGGTTTATCTGGATACCACTTTACTGCCATTGCAGGAGTGCATGAGATCGATTGAAGGGTTTGGACCGTTGACTCAGATATTGACTCACTTTTCCGGCAAAACCTGTCATTT
>JBMYOA010000406.1:0-1293 GCA_049598825.1 Opitutales bacterium
TGTGTGGAGCCTCGAAAGAACCACGTTCTGTACGCCAAGTTTTTCCGTTAATTGTGTTTTTTTTTTTTAATTAATTGTTGAACATGTTTAGGACTTAGATTATCACCCTAAAGTAACGAATAATACTAATGTTATTCACTTTATAGAGAGTTTATGTGTCGAAATGTTTGTAATTGGTGTCGCTTCATCGGCTAAGGTGTCGGAACTTGCTTTTATAAGTGGAATTGTATTTTCAAATATATTTTTTTGCAAAAAAAAGGAAATGATTTTATCTTTATATCAACCTCAATAACATTTTTTACCATATTCTGAATAAAAATAGTCATTAAATGTAATTTTATCGATAAGTTGTTCATTGTTACCTTTTATCAACAATCAAAAGTTTTCAATTTCTTTCCATTTTTTTTCAAAAATGTTAGACTCACTTTCATGACTTAGATTATCACACTAAAGTAACGAATAATACCAATGTTATTCACTTTATAGCGAATTTATCTAATGAAGTTTTTGTAATTAATGTCCACTTAGTGGCTAAGGTGTCGGAACTTGGTTTTATTAGGGGATTTGTATATTCAAATATATTTTTTAAGCAAAAAAATCAAAAAATTTTATCTTTACATCGACATAAATAACATTTTTTACAACATTATGATTAACAACAATCATTGAACATGAATCTATGAATAAATTATTCCTAACTGGCTTTTTCTAACACCAAACTTTTGAAATTTCTTTTCATTTTTTTAAAAATGTTAGACTTACTTTCATGACTTAGATTATCACACTAAAGTAACGAATAATACCAATGTTATTCACTTTATAGCAAATTTATCTTTTGAAATTTTTGTAATTGATGTCCACTTAGTGGTTAAGGTGTCGGAAATTACTTTTATAGTTGAATTTTGGTGTACACATATTTTCTGTACAAAAAATTAAATAATTTTATGTTTATGTTCAACCTGAATAACAGTTTTAAACAAATTATGGTTAAATATAATCATTAAACACAATTTTACCAATAAGTTACTCATAATTCCCTTTTAACAACCACCAATCATTTTCAATTCATTTAATTTTTTCAAAAAATGTGTCACTTTGATGACTTTACATTATCACACTAAACCATTGAATAATGCAAATGTTATTCACTTTATACCGACTTTATCTAATGAAATTTTTGTAATGTGGGTCCAAATCATGTCTAAGGTGTCGGAACTTGGTCTTTTGAGGTAATTTTAATCCAAACGTATTTTTTACAGAAAAAAATAATACTGGTTTTTCAAAAAAACATAA
>JBMYOA010000407.1:0-1287 GCA_049598825.1 Opitutales bacterium
AGCAATAATGTAAAGTGTGGTGAATAATAATCTCATAATCATCTTTTGTTATAAATCAGTATAGTGGGTTCGTATATTAAAAGGTCTCTTTTTCTATGAGGTTGCCGTCTTTACCCCATGTCAACTTCATCGCTGGCTTGCCATTTTTATAGCGTGTTTCAAGCAAATCTTGGTCACTCTGGTAAAAGGAGCGGATCAGTTCGCCTTCATTGAATTCCTCTATTCTTTGAATAAAATCTCCGGCACTGTATTGGACTGAATTGCCATGCTTCCTGCCATTGAGAAAAGCATATTCCCAAACCCGCTCACTGTTTGGATCATTACTCCGGTACACAACCGCAATTCCTGTGAAAGGCTCATCCTCGCCAACGACAGATGCAATTCCCTCCTTGTCGTATTCTAGGTCAATCAACGGATAATATTCCTGTCCATAAGTAATAAGCTCTTTGTTAAAGGTTAGGTCAACTTCAGGATATTCCGGTTTAAGGTTCATCACCTTGTTCGTTTCAATGTCTTGCTCATATACACCCACAGTTTTTTTAACGGGAAAAGTTTCCTTTTTCGTCAGGTTGCCCGCTTCATCCCATTCCATTCGTAAAGTTACAAAACCGTTTTTATAGTCTGTTTGTTTGGCCTTCGAGCCGTCCTTGCGGAATTCAATTCTTTTCCCATGCCACTTTCTCCAACCCTTTTCGAATCTCAGCAAACCTGGCAGCATAGCCCGGTACGAATTTGCAAGCCTGGGGTTCTTGGTCGCTTGCCTCACCAGAGTGTAATCTTCGGGAGGCAGTGATTGGGCTCCGTTACGCATGAATTCGTCAGCCATTCCCGGCAACACAACCCGATACGATTTTCCAGGAGCTGGATGCTTGAGCGATTGCTTCAGAAGAGTGTAATCTTCCGGGGCGATTGATTCGAGCCCTCGAATATATAAAAAAAAGCCTTTGAATTTCGTAAATTCGCGAACCATCTCGCTATCCATTGATTTAACGCTGTTAAGTTCAAGACTGCCATCACACTTCGCCAGTCCTTGTGCCACATCTTTGGTAATCGAAATCAGGCCATTCAAACTAATACTTTTGTATGGCGTTTTTGAATCCGGCTTACTGGTCCAACCAAAGCGACCAGGTCGAACTTTCGTCAGTTGATGAGCCACATCCTCATCTATTGAAATCAGGCCATCAAGACATAAGATGTTCCCCCCAAAATAAGACAATTCTCTCGCAACATCTCGATCAATCGAAGTCAGCCAGTCAAGGTTAAGCCTATGACCCTTTTGTTCATTTC
>JBMYOA010000408.1:0-1283 GCA_049598825.1 Opitutales bacterium
CCTTTCAGAAGTACCGGAGGAGGTCATTGTTCTCGGTGGAGGCATTGTTGCTTGTGAGCTAGCTCAGTTTTTGAGCCGTGTGGGTGCCCGTGTAACCATACTTCAGCGAAGTAATCATATTTTGAAAGAATTTCCCCAGGCAGCCTCAACTTGTATTCATAAAAAGTTTACTGAAGAGGGGATTACGGTGAAAACTGGAGTGTCGATTGAAAACTTAGATCAAGTCGATGAACAAACTATCCGCGTTAATTATTTGCATGATGGAGAAAAGAACTCCCTTGAGACCAAATTCCTGTTTCATGCCCTGGGTAGAAGTCCAGCGGTAGATAATCTTAACCTGGAAGGCATTGGGGTGGAGTTGGCGAAATCAGGTCATATTGAAACGAATCCGTTTCAACAAACATCCGTATCTCACATTTATGCTGCAGGAGATTGTGCCGGTCCCCATGAAATTGTACATGTTGCCATAAGGCAGGGTGAAACCGCAGCGATGCATGCTCTCGGACAAAAGCCCGAGCCGTTATGTTATGATCATTTGCTCGGGGTTGTGTTTACTGATCCACAGGTTGCCTCGATCGGATTATTACCTGAAGAATTGGATAAAAGAGGAATTGAATATTTATCCGCCGATTATCCTTTTGATGATCACGGTAAGTCGATTCTTATGGAAGCGAAGCATGGATATGTCGCCGTTCATGCGGACAAGACTACAGGGGTTGTTTTAGGTGCTGAATGTGTGGGAAAAGACGCGGGTGAACTTATTCATACCCTTTCCATTGCAGTTTCATTGAAAGCAACTGTTCACCAATTGGCGAAAGCTGACTGGTATCATCCGACACTTTCCGAAATCTGGACCTATCCAATTGAAGACTTGGCTGAGCTTATTTCCTCTTCAGCCTAAAAGAAATAGAAAAGCATAAAGATGGCACTTCCTGCCAGTCCACCTGCCCAAAAGCGATCCTCTCGGTAAACAGAGATACCCGCTTGTTTTGCTTTTCGTGAGGCGGATATATAAAAGCAACCAAATGTCCATACGGCTCCAATGAAGGCAGCAATGGTAGGGGAAATTGTCCCCATTACCACAAGGGTTGCAAGAGTAGCGTAGACTGCCACGCAGAAAAGAAGCGTCTTAACAAATACTGATAACTCCTGAGGGCTGAATATTTGAAGCCCGGTCCAGGTAAGTTTTCCTTTTTCTTGATCGGGCTGGGTTTTAAGGCTGACCAAAATGTGAACCAATATGCTTAGAATCGCAGATAAAAATGCACCGTGCATGAAATTTA
>JBMYOA010000409.1:0-1281 GCA_049598825.1 Opitutales bacterium
ACAAAGAGAACGGAATCATGGTTATTCCCCATGGTGGTTGCGAAAACATTGGCGTCGACCGGGCGGTGCCAACCAAGCCATGGATCCTTCTTTTCAGAAAGCTCAGATGCATGACTTGATAGGTACAGAGATCCAAAAACTAAAAACCACAGGGAGCATAGCATATTCATTTTCATATCTTATCTATATTGATTTTCCTTAGAGATTGAAGCAAACCCTGCCAAAACCAAGATTCAAATGGGCCGAGAGTAAAAAATGATCAAGCAGGTGAAAAAAGCTTACTTTTTAACCAGCTCGATTCCTTCTTTGGTTATTCTGATCTTTCCTTGTTTATAAAGACCACCAATTGCCTGCTTAAAAACTTTCTTACTCACTTGAAATTCTCTCTTGATATCCTCCGGAGGACTTTTATCGCCAAACTTTGATTTGCCCCCAACTTTATTCAGATGTTCAAGAATTTTATCGAAGGTTGAATGAACATGCCTGCCTTTGTCAGGTTGGAGCGATACATCGATCCTGCCATCTTCCCGTATCCCGGTAATGTAACCCTTAATTTTTTGTCCCTCCTCATAAGAATCATACATCTGATTTTTATAAACCAATCCAGTGTATCGATCATTAATGGCTACTTTCATGCCTAGGTCAGTAAAAGCATAGACCACAAGATCCACTTCCTCCCAACGGGTAAATGTATTATAGTCAACCGTCTCGATCAGATAATCGTATTCGCTATCCACTTTTTAATATACAGGTAAGGTCAGACTATGATTTAAAAAAACTTCTTATACAGAAGTCCTGTAAAATCGTTACCCAAAAGAGAAATAATCAATCGTGATCGCATCTGGCTTTGCGGCACAATTTATAATTACGCACATGAGCACAGGCTAAAAAGAGCCCCCCTACAGAATTGAGGACATTTGTAATGTTAAAGAAACTCCCTAACCCAAGCTGCGTACAAGATGGGCAAACTCCACAAACTGCGTCAGGGTTTGAAGCGTGAAAGGAATACTGGTAAATCGCAACAAAGACAATAAAAGCCAAGCCCATAGCACCCAGAGAAGCAACGGTCTTATCTTTATGCTTACGGCAACCCATAAAAACGGCCGCTGTCGTGGTGGGAACCACGAGGAAAACCATCCAAAGGTGGAAGTTTTCATGCACCCAGAAAGTAGTCGAAATAATCGGAAGCAGGGTAACAATCAAAGGGGTAACCAGGCAGTGCACAGCACAAATGACCGACATACTGATGGCCAATTTGTCCAACCAACCATGGGACTGGCA
>JBMYOA010000410.1:0-1278 GCA_049598825.1 Opitutales bacterium
GGCTTTTCGATGGATTGCCATTTCTCACGCTGGTGGATCTTCCTTTCAACTTCACGGATGGATGTGAAGTATTCATCCAATTTGTCACGGTCTCTTCCTGTTAGTCCTTTGCCTAAACCTTTGGCATCTTCCAGGGTGGCGTCCAGGATTGACTTTTTCAGATCAAATTTATCCTGAAAGATCTTTTGATTTTTTTGATCATCCTGCAGGTAGAGCTTACGAAAGAGTTCCCTTGGGCCTTCGATTGGGGGAACGCGCACACCGCTTCGTGTCCATGACATTTGACATCCACCATGGAGCCCATTTTCCGATCCGATTACGAGGGAAGGGAAGCGGGTCTGTGAGCCCAGAACTTCGGCAGCCCGTTGATCCAGGGAAAGGTTTCCATTGGGCATCGATGCCGCCTGAGATTGTTTAACCCCGGAAAGAAACGAATGAACCGCATAGTGCCCACCCTTTACCCCGTGATCCAGGTTTGAAAAGAGGGTACAATTTTTAAGATGATTTTTAAGTGGTGAGAGGGCTGGGGGAATATCTGTAAACTTGCCAGAGTCTTTTGGGAAAAAATGGGGTGCGTGAAAGCCGAAGGAATTCCCAATGCAGACCAATCTTTTGCTTAGCTTGGTTGAGTTTATCTGAGCAAACCCCACGGATTCCAAGGCCGGTAAAGCCATGACGCCAAGAGTTCCCCGTAAAAATGACCTTCTGTTCATAAAATATTATATTAATTCATAAATTTATTTGAGCAAACCTTATGGGGTCTGTTGTTTGAAATTAGAATCCCCGGTTCTACAGAAATAAAAGGAGTGCTTTTTTAACTCTCGGGAAGTTCGTGGATGGTGAAATAAACCGGTCCACTTAGTTGGCCTCCGTTTGCTCCGTCCACAGCAAAATCAAGTTTCAAGTTATGGCAGGGAAGTAATTCCGGGATACGGACAGTAAGGGTCTTACCATCTTTGGAAAGATCAAGTGCTTCAATCTCAAGCTTGTCATCCCCGCGCGTTTCAGGGTCTGTTACCTTAAATGAGGGAGAACCATACCCTCTGGACCAACGGTAATTCCAGGCAGTTGCCGAAAAAATGCCTTTTTGGATGGAGTCAGGTTTTACTGGATCAGAAAAGGTAAGTTCAAGGCGATGTTTCCTTGCCTTTGCCTTGTTTAGATAGATGCCGTTATTTCCGGTAAACCTAAGTCTTTGCACACTTCCTTCCTGAGTCGCCCCGGCCTGCCAGCCTGTTAAACCAGAGTAATAAATCATTCCATCTTTAGGGTTTCTTG
>JBMYOA010000411.1:0-1271 GCA_049598825.1 Opitutales bacterium
GAAGTGGAATCCTTGCTTTTGGCAATTGGAGTGGTCCCCAATCTTGATGGTGCGGTTTCCGAAGATTTAAATTTAGAGCTAAATCGTGGCTATCTTAAGGTCGACGAAAATTATCAAACATCTACTCCTGGAATTTATGCTACTGGTGATATTGTAGGCCCACCCTGGTTGGCTCATGTTGCCACATACCGTGCGATACAGGCGGTTAATGGCATGTTCGAGCATTCGAAACCCATCCCTTTTGATGCCTTCCCAGGTTGCACTTATTGCCAGCCACAGGTTGCCAGTATTGGGATAACCGAAGAAAAGGCCAAAGAGGACGGAATTGAATACAAAGTTGGTAAATTCCCGTTTGCTGCTTCCGGTAAAGCGGTTGCGGTAAATCATTCAGAAGGTTTTGTAAAAGTGATTGTCGGTGAAAAATACGGTGAGATATTGGGGGCCCATATCATTGGGTCCGATGCTACCGAACTCATTACCGAGTATGGACTTGCGATGAATTTGGAAGCAACGGTGGAAGAAATTCATGGTACCATTCACGCCCATCCTACGATGAGTGAAGCACTCGCCGAAGCTGCGGCCGCAGCCCATGGCGAAGCCATACATATTTAAATTAATTTTACCCTGAAGCTCCTTTTTTTGTTCCTCACCTTCCTCTCCCTGGGGGCGGAGACTGTAAAAAAACCAAAGACTCCAGTTAACCGGGTGATGACTTGGGTTCCCCCTTACGCTACCAGCACATGCCTGGATCGATTGAATGAGTCATTCGGGGGAGTGGGAATGAAAAATGGACTTACGCACTTGGGTCTTCAGTTCTGGCGTCCTGTAGAAAATGGCAAAATTCAGTTAGTTGACAACTTTAAACCGATCGATGATTCAACCATCATACAATTCCGAAAATGGGGAGATACTCATAATGTGCAGGTATTACTTTGTGTCTACAATGGATACAAGGACGGCTGGAACTGGGAAGTAGCCAAAAATGCATTTGATAAGAACCGGAAACAATTCATTAAAGCCTTGGTAAGTGAAACCATTCGTCTTGAGCTGGATGGGGTTGATATTGATTTTGAAGGGAAGGGAACCCGGGACGGTGATAAGAAGGCTTTTATCGAGTTTATTAAGGAACTTTCTTCTGCCCTTAGATCCAGGGGCAAGGAGCTAACTGTTGATAGCTTTGCATACAAATGGAATGCTCCAAACCAAGGGTGGTGGAAGTTGATGCTTCCACATATTGATGCCCTTCATGTGATGGGTTATTCAGAAACCGG
>JBMYOA010000412.1:0-1271 GCA_049598825.1 Opitutales bacterium
CGAAGAGTTTGACAAAAAAGTTGCTTAGAAATAGTCGCTGAAGTAGAATTTTATTATGATAACAAACACTCCAATCACTTTGGCATTCATCGGAAACTTCGGTGGTGGTGAGATTATTCTGATTTTCCTGATCGTTCTTCTCCTTTTTGGTGCCAAGAAAGTTCCTGAACTTTTTCGTTCATTGGGTAAGGGAGTAAATGAATTCCGCAAAGCCAAAAACGAGTGGGAACAGGACATTCAGGATGTGATGAACCAAGAACCCTTAGAGGACCACGACTTTGATCAAAAAGCCTCCTCTGAAAAGGAAACGGAGAAGGTTAATTCCGAAGAGGAAAAACAGGCTGCTTCTTAGTCAGTCCTTAGCCACCTGCTAGGACCGGTCTAAAACCCAAAGCAGACAGCCACTCACAGATCACTTCACGTTGATCGCCCTGAATTTCCATCTGGTTATCACGCCAACCACCTCCTGTACCCAGTCTAGACTTTAGTCCTTTGAGCATTCGTTTGAAGTCATCTTGCGAAATCCTCGAGGGGAATCCTTTGATTGTGGTTACAGTCTTACCACCACGACCGCTTTTTTCACGCCTGACCTCTAAGCGTTCTCCTTTACCTAACTTATCAGAAGAGGAAACCTTTACCTTGGGAGATGCAAGAGACGAAGGGTTGGTTGGTAGTGAATTGAGACCTTCCGATACTAATCCATCAAAAGGATTGGATCCAAATTCTTCAACAGATTCAGTAGGGAGTCTTTCTTTTTTTCTGCTCACTTCTGGCAAATTCCTTTTTCCGGAGTACCCCCTTCGATCCAAAGTAAGGCTTTTTCATAACTTCTATTTTGAAGAAAATGACGAAGCCTTGCATCCAATTCAGCCCCGTTTGCCTCAAGGATGTCATCCAACTGCTTCAGTGCTGAAATCAAATCTCCTTGACCACCCTTTCCTGAAGAAACAATCGTACGCAAAGATTCCGTGATTATATCGATCATATGACCCTTTCAACCAAACTCCTCCATTTGCACAAGCTTAAAGATAGATCACAGGCTCAATGAATAAAAAGAGAGTATGTATTTTAGGAGCCGGTTTGTCTGGTATATCACTTGCCTTATCTCAAGAGAATCAAGGTAAACAGGTATCTATTTTTGAAAAAGACTTACGAGTAGGTGGGGTACTCGAGTCAGTAAAATCGGAGGGTTATCTCATGGATTATGGTGCGAATACTTTGAGTGTTCGGACAAAAAAAACTGAAGATTTCCTCAAACAACACAAAATCCT
>JBMYOA010000413.1:0-1262 GCA_049598825.1 Opitutales bacterium
AAATGCACCATGTTAGGTATTTACCTGAAAATTGTAGGTTGCAGGTTTTAGGTCGGAGGGTGGAGGGTTTATCGGTATGGTTTTAATAGGAGCTAAGTCGTTGTTTATCAACAGTATATCAAAATACTAAAAAGTAGTGACTTAAAACCCGTGTCGTAAGTCGTTGATTATCAACAGCTCTATGGTTTTATGGTTTTATATACTATAAAAAGTTTAATAATATATATATTATATAGGCCCTGGGGGGTTCCCCCACGCTCCCCCGCGTTCCCCCGCTCCAGGAACTAATACATAAACCAAAAACCATAAAACCATATTTTTTACATAAGTCGTTGATTAGCAGTGACCTAATGGAAATGCAGAACCTGGAATGGTTTCTATTTGCCGAAAATAATACATATTTACAGCGTTTTAATAAGTTCTACCAGTACACTCGGCCAAGACATGACCTTACTCTTTGAATATATGACTATTACAAAGCCGTTATCGTAGTCAGCCAGCACATGGGTATGTGTGACCTCTGACTCGTCGCTCACCTACTTCTTCTTTCTTGAGAAGCTGCGATTCTTCGATTTCGATACTACCCGGAGATTCTTCCGACGATTGTCTGCGGTATTTCGATTCTTATGATCGACATCCTTACCGTCACCCTTACGAACCTTACCCGCCTTGGTCATCTTCCGCCTTGCCGCATTGCGCTGTGCCCTTCTTTTCTTTTGCGCAGGCTTCTTGTGGTATGTTTTGTACTCACGCTTGTAATTTCTTGGTTTAGGCATGTGAATAATTATTTTACACCTGCTATTGACACGCAATGCGATGTAATACGTATGTAATCATCTTTGACACAAAAAAGGGCCAGGCTGCAACCTGACCCTCAATACACATTAACAACCACACACCATATGAGATTATCAACTGTACGCATACCTTATGCCCACCCCCATTGCCTGAGTCAATCGAATATCGATGGCTCGCGCTTATCATACAGGCATTTGGCTAGCAACTATCATACATGTTTGAGCAGTACTTCCTGCACCCTAAAACCTGCATCCTACCTAGTTCCAGCCAATAGCCTACGGATTCTCCCCCAAAACCTGCATCCCTGCATCCTAAAACCTGCATATTCCGCATATCCGCATATCCCAATATTCTACAACGGGGAGGTGGGGAGGGTGGTACGGTTAGCTCAGGCAGGATTTTAAGATCCTATGGGGTGGAGACAGCAGGGGGTTAGTGTCCTTCTGCTATCTCATGCTACTAAC
>JBMYOA010000414.1:0-1254 GCA_049598825.1 Opitutales bacterium
GATACCAATTCAACTCTTGCAGGCTCCCTTGCTGCTTCAAAACTGAATGTGCCATCTGCTCATGTCGAGGCCGGACTAAGATCTGATAATCGAAATATGCCGGAGGAGATTAATCGAATTCTTACCGATCATGCATCCGATCTTTTATTTGCACCCACAAAAATAGCCTATGACAGACTATTGTCCGAGGGGATTTCTGAAAAGAAAATCGTGAGAACAGGGGATGTCATGCTCGATGCGGCAAGATCTTTTGAAAAAGTTGCTTTTGCGAATTCAACAATTCTGTCTGATCTTAATTTGACTGAGCAAAGTTTTGTATTATGCACGCTGCACAGGGCCGAGAATGTTGATGATCCTGAAATTTTAGAATGGATTGTAAATGGTTTGAACGAAACTTCAAAAGAGATGTCTATAGTTCTTCCCCTTCATCCGAGAACTAAAGCAAAATTAAAAGAGTTTGGTTTGTTTGAAAAAATTTCGTCTGCAATAAAATTGATTCCTCCAGTCGGTTTCCTTGATATTTTGGTATTACAATCATCTTCATCCCTCATTGTAACTGATTCAGGTGGTATGCAAAAAGAAGCTTTTTTTCAAAAGAAACCATGCGTTACAGTTAGAACGGAGACGGAATGGGCTGAACTTTTGGAGGGTGGACATAATCGATTGGCTAGACCGATGGTTGATGCGATTAGGGATAAGGCTAAGGACGCTCTAGAAGCTAATATAGATTGGTCTATTGAATTGTATGGGGATGGGCATTCATCAGAAACTATCGCTGATTCGCTGTTGAAAAAGTAGGTTGAGAATAGCCGTTATAACTTCTGAGTTTCCTCCAATTAATGCGGCAGCCTCCGCCAGAATAGAACCGTGGGTAAAGGAACTGACTAAGAGAGGAAATCAAGTAAAAGTATTTTCCTCAAAAGGATCCCAGCAGATGAAAGGTACTGTCCATTATGCTTCGCCGTTTGCTGTTCCTTCGAATAAGGTAGGAATATTTAGAAGATTTTTTCAGGAAATGAGACTGGCTCAAGATCTTGGATCTAGGCTTCGATCTGTTGCAGATGATCTGGATGCCTTAGTCATCACTTCGCCTCCTTTTTTTATGGCAACATATATTGCCAAAATCGCCAAAAAGAAAAATCTCACCTACTTGTTCGATATTCGTGACCGTTACCCGAAGGTGTTGTTCGACTTAAAGGTGATTTCAGAAGATGGTTTTATTGGAAGACAATTACTCAGGAGAGAAAGTTGCTG
>JBMYOA010000415.1:0-1249 GCA_049598825.1 Opitutales bacterium
CTGCTGATCATATAATTTACGATAAATAGAACTGGACTCGTAAATATCGTCGTGTGTGCCATCAGCTACAATCTTACCTCCATCCATAACCAAAATACGATCCGCTAATCGAACAGAGCTAAATCGGTGAGCAATCATTATCGTTGTTTTTCCTTTAATGAGAACCTTCATAGCATCCTGAATTTTCTCCTCATTCTCTGAGTCGAGAGCTGAAGTGGCTTCATCCAGGATTAAAATGGGGGAATTCCGATAAAATGCCCTAGCTAAAGCTAATCTTTGTAGTTGTCCTCCTGAAACTCGGGTAGCTTTTTCCCCTAATCTTTCCTGCAATTTCATTGGTAATTCATCAATGAATTCAAGAGCATTCGATGCTTTCGCAGCCTCTTCAATTGAATGTTCAGTATATTGAGATTTTCCAATTGCTATGTTTTCTTCAACTGAAACATCAAAAAGAAAAGGTTTTTGAGGAACCAAGGAAATTGATTCTCTTAGATCTTTTAATGAAAACTCCTTTATATCTGTGCCATCAATTAGAATATTTCCACTGGTCGGGTCCTGAAAGCGACAAAGCATGTTGATCAAAGTCGATTTTCCCGCACCACTGGGACCAACCAAAGCTATGGACTCACCGGCTTTAATTGAAAGATTCAACTCGTATAAGGCGGGATTCGCATCTTTATCCTCATGAAATGATTCGTATGAAAAGGATACAGATTTAAATTCGATCCCTTTTTCAATCGCAGGTAACGCGGAGGGATTGTCTATTTGCGTTACTGTTTCGCTAGCATGAAGAATTTCATTTAGTCTTTGGAGAGAAGCCAAGGCTTCTTTAATTTTATTATTTATTCCTCCAAGTTTCTTAATCGGATCATAAGCAATATAAAGGGCAGTGATAACTGGTACTACCGCATCCAACCTGATTGAGGATTTTGCAGCCTGAAATATTGCAAATGAAATCCCAACAGCAGTAAGAATTTCGATGAGTGGAGTTAATATGTGAGCATATTTGACAACCTTCATTCTTGCCTGCAGGAACTCTTCGGATGATTGCTTAAACCGTTCCTCCTCCCTCGATTCTAAATTAAATGCCCTGACCTCACGATAAGCAGACAAGTTTTCACTTAATACAGCAGTCATGCTACCGACTTTTTGCTGCATACCTAAAGCTCTTCTCATAAGCAGTTCCCCGACTCTGCGTATAGGAAAAACACAGACAGGAATCACCACAAGACAAAGCAAAATAAAACTC
>JBMYOA010000416.1:0-1246 GCA_049598825.1 Opitutales bacterium
AAGAAGGCCCACCCCATAATCGGAAAAACCATCAGCAGTAGAATTACGGATGCATTTTGAAACAGGCAGAAATCATAAGCCCCATGAAAGAAAATGGCCCAGGCTAAGCCTAAAATTGCGGTTTCATTCCGACGGTCACCTTTCAGGAACTTAGCCTTGCCCACATAGTAGCCCATGATAATTCCAAAAGCGGCATGCATCGGAACAGCAGTAAGTGTTCTCATGAACGCCACCCCGATCCCGCCTTCAAAAACATACATAATATTTTCAAGGGAAGCGAAACCCAGACCGATCATTACTGAATAAACAATGCCGTCAAAGGGCTCGTTAAAATTTTTCATGCGAAAGGCGACAAACATGAGAGCCAAAAACTTGAAAAGTTCTTCCCCAAGCCCAACCACAAAAAATGCCATAAAAAAAGAACGAACGATATCATGCGATTGACCATGCTCAAATCCAAGAACAGCCCCTCCAATACTATTGGTAATACCCGCAGGTATGCAGGTCAGTGCACCTAGGAGAAAAAAACCTATCAAATAGGTAATCGGCTCTTTTTCATTTTTATCCTTCCAATAAATATACAAGGCAATCGCAATGGCCGGAGCCAGGGCCAGATACAAATACAAGAAAGCCATGCCTGGCTAAATTTTATTAAGCCATAACTTACGAAACTCGACCTCTGACCCCTCGGCCTGAATCGCCAGCTTTCCTTTTTGGGCCGTACAAGCAAATCCATGGTTTACCAAGTCTCCATTGACCCGGACTTGGACGTCGCCCCCCTTGCACTCAATGGTCATGGCATTCCATTCGCCGACCGGTTTTTCAGATCCATCGGTTAAATTAAGGATTCGCCGGGCCTTGCCCTCCGTGATCCCCCAATTCTTTTTCGGCCCCCTTCTTTTTTCCATATCAGGTACTTTTATATCTTCAACGATACACCAAAAGTCTCCGGCATGCTGATGATTCATCTGCACCTCAATCGATTTTGGATACATCTTGTAGAGGTTTCTCAATTTGGAAGCATGCACGAGTACTCCGCAGTTACCGGGCTTCCCTGCGAAACGGTATTCCACTTCCAAACGATAGTTCGAGTATTGCTTTTCCGTCAATAAATGACCTGCCGGCTTACCCAGGCTTACAAGCATTCCATCCCGCACAATAAAGGGCTTGGGAGCATCTGGTTTCTTATCGTGTGCAGGCACATCCATTGTCCACCCGCTTAAATCCTTCCCATTAAACAAAGATT
>JBMYOA010000417.1:0-1242 GCA_049598825.1 Opitutales bacterium
GCCCTTGTAGGATACACCCCATGAGACAACCGCTTTTTGAGCCCTTGCGAGAATGGGTATTTAAAACTCGTCGGAGCAAGGGCTCGAAAAAGCTTTCCAGTTTTTTTAATTTGGAAAGCGCCAGGGTTTCCAACAGGGGTGGCCACCCCTGCTGGATGGGCTGGGATGAGATCATGGTTCGCCCTGAACCCTCGAGTTCAATTGGTAGCAGTAGATCCCCCAAGCCCTCCTGGCTTAATATCAAACAGTTGACAGAGCCCAGGCTAAACCCTGCGAGCTCACCTCTACAAGCCAGATATCAGCCATGAACCGACACACCTACACTGCCATCGACATCGCAAAAGACTCACTCCAAATCTGCGATGATAAAATCAATACTAACATCTCCAACAATCCTGCTAGCATCAGGAAGCTTTGTGAGAAGCTCGTCAAAGATTCCAACGCCTGTGTTGTCTGTGAGGCAACCGGAGGATACGAGAGGCTACTTATGTCCTCTCTTCACGAGAAGGGAATTGCTGTAACCCTCGTAGCACCCAGCAGAGTCAGAGCTTTTGCCAAGAGTGAAGGCATCAAAGCGAAGACAGATCCCATTGATGCTAAGATGCTTCTGAAATTTGCTCAGGAGAAACATCCCAAAATCACACCACCGCCTGCCCCTCAAACAGAGCAGCTTGTCATGCTCATGGACAGACGTAACCAACGCACCACGGACCGCACCAAAGAGAAAAATCGTCTAGAAAAGTGCAGCCCTCAAATGAAGACAATAATTGAAGAATCTATTGCCTACATCGATTCTGAAATCAAAAAATTAGACTCACAGATACGCGCAACAGTTGCCTCATGTGAAAAACTCAAAGAGCAGAGCAAGACCCTTCAAAGCATTAAGGGTGTAGCCAACATAACAGCGTGGACGATCCTGACCTATATGCCTGAAATCACCCAGCTGGACCGCAACAGCATCGTCGCCCTTGCTGGAGTGGCTCCTTTCAATAGAGACAGCGGTAAAAGCTGTAAAAAGCGACGCATCCTTGGCGGTCGAGCAAAAATAAGACGTTGCCTATTTATGGCAGCAAAGACCGCAGCCATCCACAACGAGCACATAAAAACCTACGTCGACGGACTCATGCAACGTGGCAAACCTTACAAAGTGGCCATAGTGGCTGCCATGCGGAAGCTCCTCATTCACATACAATCTTTACTCAAAAAACTAGAATATGCATAGACAACCCGACACAGTTGCTA
>JBMYOA010000418.1:0-1241 GCA_049598825.1 Opitutales bacterium
GAGATCCACTGCCGAATCAAAACTGATTTCTGCATTGGCATTTGCACCTAGCATTGAAGATTCACTCAAAAATCCCTTGGCTGCCCCCTCTGCGTCGGCGAAACCAGACATATGGAGGCGATTTCTCGAAGTGGGCATCGGCTTTGGAGCAGCAGCAGGTACGGGTGCAAGTGCCATGGACTTTCTTTTGAGCGATGAAAGATCCCGAGCCGATTTGGCAAGGCTAGCCAATTCATCAGTTTGCTGGTCAAGTGACCCGCTGTTGAGTGCGATTTCGAAAAGACGGTCGAATAGATCGAGGTCGGGCTTAATCAAGTCGGACTTTTCGGAAAGATGCCTGCTCATTTCCTTGGCGGATGCGAAGCGGGTGGTTGAGAGCAATGCTTTTTCAAAGGCATTGAGTTGATCAAAACGAAAAGGGTCAAGATAGTGGGCGAGATCCCGTTGCAAAAACCAGTCATCGAGGAAAGTGGGTTCCTTTTTGTTTTCCAGATAAGGACGGATAATTTTATCAAAGAATTCACGGTCTTTACGATAGATGAAAAAGTGAAGTTCGTGACAGGCATAGGTGCGGTATTTCTCGATCTTTTCATTCTCTTCCAGTTCGGGCCAGTCCATCAGGAAACCAAATTCCCGAACGGTTGAACTTCCATTGATGGTCAAAAGAAGATCATAGGCGTCACGGAGAGAAGCGATGGAACGAAATCGGGAAGTGGTGAAATCTTCGACTTTGAAATCCTTTTCAGCTTCCAGGATCGAGACTTGTTTCTGTTTGGCGTGGGCTGTCTCAATATCCAAATCAGTAACCATGCGTCTTTCCCTGGTAATGGTTCCCGCATCCGGAAGAGGAAGATCCAGGCTGACCTGTTGAAACGGGTCGAGGGCGACAAGCCTAAGCATTCGATATCCCTTGTCCCTGGGGATATCGATAATGACGACGCCATCCTTATTCGGACGGAGATTTTTTAAGAGCAGGGTACCATGCTGGAGGAAGTCAAGGTTGGTCTTATCATTGAGCCCGTTAATTTTGGCAGCCATCTGCTCAAGAGCCCTTGCATTCAAATCAGCCTGATCTTTCCGGTCGGCGTAGTCGGCTCCTGCCTGGGCTTCCTTTTTCTCGGTGTCGGTTGAACGAACGGACCATGGATTAAGAATCAGTCCCGGGCGGGGGAGAAGGTTGCCGGGAAATTTTTCGGCGCCCTGTCTTTCCAATACATAGCGGTATTCTTCTCCGATATCCC
>JBMYOA010000419.1:0-1239 GCA_049598825.1 Opitutales bacterium
CCGCATATTGATAAGTTGGCCAAAAACGGACTGAAGTTTTCCAATGCTTATGCTGCAAGTCCGGTATGTTCTCCCACCCGGGCAAGTATTATGACCGGAAAACATCCGGCCCGTCTGCATCTGACCGATTACATACCCGGTCGCAGTTCAAAAAATTCAAAGCTGATCACTCCGGACTGGAAGAAAGAACTTCCTCTTGGGGAGGTAACCATAGCGGAAGTCCTCAAAGATGCGGGGTATGCAACCGGGCATTTTGGGAAATGGCACCTCAATAAGGATAAGAAATACAAGCTTGGCCGTCCGGGGGATCCAGGCTCTCAGGGTTTTGATGATGTGCTGACAACCCATAAGCCTGGCGCAGGTCCCAAAAGCAAGTTTGATGAGGATTGGCACCATGTGCGGGAGATTACCGAAAGATCGGTTGCATTTATCAAAAAGAATAAGGATCAACCCTTTTTCTGCTATGTTACCCATAACAGTATTCATGACCCCGAGATTGAGAAGAAGTCGCTGATCGAGAAATATGCAAAGAAACCTGAGTTAAAAAAACTTAAAACCAATAATCCGAAACAGGCCGCCATGCTCGAGACTTTGGATAAAAGCATAGGCACGATACTGGATACTCTCGAGGAGCTGGAATTGGAAAATAATACCCTGGTGGTTTTTAATTCAGATAATGGACAAAAGGGTAGTAAGGAGGGTAAGCCCTTCAGAGGTTCCAAAGGGGATCTTTACGAAGCCGGTATTCGTATGCCGTTGATCATTCGATGGCCCGGAGTGGTAAAACCGGGGACTGAATCAGCACAATTTGTTATCAGTAATGATTTTTTTCCCACTTTCACCGAACTTGCGGGTGGCATTTCCAAGGAAAAGGACATCGATGGGATCAGTCTACTGCCTGTTCTTAGGGATTCAGGAGCGAAACTTACCCGTGAATCCCTTTGTTGGCACTATCCGCATTATCACGGTCTTGGCATTGCCCCTTCCGGAGCCATTCGTAAAGGACGGTACAAGCTGATTGAATGGTTCGAGAAGTCGGCTTATGGAGAAGATGGAGCTTATGAACTGTACGATTTGATGAGCGATCCCGGTGAAAGCAGGGACCTGAGTGCCAGTATGAAAGATAAAACGGCCGAATTGAAAAGCGAGCTGGAAGCATGGCGAGACCGGGTGGGGGCTCAGATGATGCCCAAAAGGAAATAAGAATTCACGAGTTTCCTAAATTTTTTGGAAACAAAT
>JBMYOA010000420.1:0-1238 GCA_049598825.1 Opitutales bacterium
TTTTCTTCATTATCTTTTAATGCTGATCTTTATTATCTCTCAACCTCGTTAACTGATGCGTCTTGCTGACCATCATTGTTGCGGCTCTCACTCATGCCTGGAACTTTCCAGTTTACAGGCAGTTTCGCATCAGGGTATGCAAGAGTGGAGAAGCTCCGTTCCGACTTCTTGCCAAAGAACTTCCAATCCGCGAAATCGAGAAGAGCCAACCAGTCTTCTTTATTCTGGGCATGCTTTCCCTCACGCCAATGGAGGCCCTGTTGGTTGTCTGCGCCAAGCCATTTAAAGACTTTATCTGCGGCACGGTAAGTCAACTCCGTCCCATAAGGGTTCGCCCAATAGTCCTGTCGGGCGTGTGCATTGAATAAAGCACGGGGAGCAATCAACGCTTTTCTTGTATGAGCATCAAAAGGAAGGCGATCTTCGTTATCAAAAAATCCGAAGTACCGATTTTGCCACCAAAAAGGAAATTTCTTTTGGTGAGCATTGAGCCTTTGTCTTGCCTGGCCTTTTTCAAAGTATCGCAGACTGGCTGTTCCACCTGCTCCGGAAGAATTCGGTGCCGTGATGGCAATCCGTTCATCATAGATACCTGCGCATAAGGCCGTTTTCCCACCTCTTGAATGACCCGTTGCGACCATCTTTTTCACATCAAGAACTTCAAGCTTTTCCAGAGCGTCCGCAACCAGACTGTGAGTCCATGCCCATGCAGCGATGGTGCCCCAATCATATTCAGGATAAAGCCGTAATACTCCCGTATTTTCCAGTAGTTTATTGCCTTGGTAAGCCGCAACTTCATGGCGATTGAATTTACACAACAGATAGCCTCTGGACACCGCTTCCTTCGCCGCCTCTAAATCTGTATCAGACACTTTCTTTTTTAGCCCGGATTTTCCCTCAAAAAAGACATGACAGTTTTTAATGATTCCCGGCAGCCGCTTATTGCCTACAGACCTTATGATCTCGATATGAAATGTCGCGGACTTCTTTATTCTGTTTAATGTTATGGCGTAACGCTCATGCACTGCCTTGCCTGTAAAAACAGGCTTGTTCCAGATCCGTTTCAAATCAAAATGTTTGGGACGTGGCGGCATCGTGCCGTACATATAGTATGCCAACATTGCTTTCAGATATGTTCGCTGTGCGGGCCACTCCTCTGTCGACATTATTCGTGAGCCGTCTGCTTTAAGAAACGGATCCGGCATACCGTTTTGAACAGGCAGCTCTCCAACCGTAGG
>JBMYOA010000421.1:0-1237 GCA_049598825.1 Opitutales bacterium
GAAATTGGAAAGGGGCAGGGTAGAATGTTTTTTAATTTCAAGGATGGTATCCGTGCAATCCTTGAGAGTGAGAGTAAGAAAATGAAAATTCCCCAGAACCCTTTTGGAGTGGAAACAAATGGATTGATCAAGGGCATGGGCTTAGATGGGTTGAGCCATTTGGGTGTACAACTTAATGCCAAATCCAAGGAATTGGAAATTGCCTCCTCCTTAGGTTTGGAACATCGAAAGGGTATTCTTTCTTTTTTAGCTCCGGTCAAAGGGAATCTTGAGAATCATGCATTCGTCTCAAAAGATGTCATTACTGTCAGTAATGCAAGAAATGATATGGGGCAACTTTGGCCTAACCTTGAGAATACTCTTAAGTCGATCAGTCCAGCTCTTCACCTACTCGTAACTTCACAAATTCAGGCCTTTGAAGACAAGTCAGAGGTTGCGATCAGATCTGATTTATTTGGTTCGCTTGGTGATGAAGTGGTTAGTCTTTCTTACCTCAATAACGATAATGATGAAGTTAAAAATGCTGCCTCTCCATCCTCCTCAATCTATGTAATAAGGTTAAGAGATCCGAAGCTTTTTGGAAGGACTATGAGGGCGATGGTTGATTCCGTTAGTCAGGGGAACGAACTTTTTGAAGAAACCGAATATAAAGGGGTAACCATCCGCTCAATGCGCGGTTTGGAAGCTGCTGGATTATCCATTGCTTATGCGATTACTGATGATTGGCTTTTGGTTTCTATGGGTAAGCAGCAGTATCTTAACCAAGTTATAAACCGCATGAAGAAAGGTAAGAATTCCTTGTGGGATAGTTCTTTTATTGAAAATGCCATGGCAGACTTGCCGCGAGGCATCCGTCAGGTTGATTATGTCGATTTCAGTAAAATGTTTTCCTTTTTTGAAGTTATGTTAGGAGCGATAGATCAGGATGAATTTGATTTTCTTCCTGAAGATTTTGGAGACTTCCCCTATTTCCTTCTTGGTTGGACGAAGGATACGGATGGAGGATTAGTTTCAAAAGCTAAGTTTTACCCTTTTTCCGAGTGAATTATTTTTATTTAAGGATTCCCCTCTTTTTTTTACTGCTTACGGTAGGATTTCTGCCAAGCCAGGCAAAGCCTATTACTTTGGCCAAACCGGAGGTTCTTTTGACCGGATGGAATGCTCGCTGTCTTACTCATGCCGACTTAAACGGCGATGGTTTGGCGGATCTGGTTTATTTTAATCTGGATAAATCTTA
>JBMYOA010000422.1:0-1229 GCA_049598825.1 Opitutales bacterium
ATTTGGGGCTACCGTGATTATGTGATCAGGGCTTTCAACAATAACCTTCCATTTGATCAATTTACCATCGAACAGTTAGCTGGGGATTTATTGCCTAACCCCTCGCAGGAACAATTGGTAGCCACGGCTTTCCATCGGAATACACAGACCAATAACGAGGGAGGCACCAATGACGAAGAATTCCGTAATGTCGCGGTGGTTGACCGGGTGAACACAACCTTTGCCACCTGGATGGGTACGACCATGGCATGTGCCCAGTGTCATACACATAAATACGATCCGATTACTCATCACGAATATTTTCAGGTTTTTGATGTTTTTAATCAGACGGAAGATGCCGATCGAAGAGATGAAAGCCCAGTCTTGGAATTGAAAGACAAGTCGGTGGAGATGCGTCGTGAAGGGGTTAGAAAGCAGATTGAAGATCAAAAGAAGCTGATCACTGATATTCAGGAAAAACAAAAATCGAAAGTGGTTGAAATGCCAAATCGTTCGGGTCCTGTAATGACCCAATTTGTCAGGGTAACCAATTTAGTGAAGCAGGGCTTCCTTCACCTGGCGGAGGTCGAGATTTATGAAAGTGGCAAAAATGTAGCACGAACAGGTAAGGTTTCCCAAAGTAGCACCGGATTTAATGGGCCTGCCAAACTGGCGATCGATGGAAACACGGACGGCGATTATGCCAAGATGTCGGTTACCCACACCGAGAAGGAAGATAACCCATGGCTGGAAATTGACCTGGGTGCATCACGAAAAGTTGATCAAATCAAAATCTATAACCGGACGGACGGTGGAACTGCTAACCGCATCAAAGAGTTTCAAATTGTGACTTTTAATGAAAAAAGGGAGACTAACTGGGTACAGCGGGTACAGAAAACTCCCAACCCGGATCACGCCGCTATTGTTCCTACAGCTTTTGAAACTTTTACCAAAGAGCAAAACCAAGCAGTTGCTCAATATAATTTGGATGCGGACCCGACTGAACTTACTTCAGCTCAGAAAAAATTGAAAGATCTTCAAAACCGTTTGAATGGAATCAAGGGACCCACGGTTCCGGTTTTGCGTGAACGACCCAAGGAAAAGAGGAGAAATACCTTTGTCCACCTTCGGGGATCCTATCTTAGCCATGGCGATCAAGTGCACGCTGGATTTCCCACTGCATTGTTTCAAGCACCCAAAGGAGTTTCCGCACCAAACCGTTTGGACTTTGCCAAATGGATCATGGATCC
>JBMYOA010000423.1:0-1228 GCA_049598825.1 Opitutales bacterium
TGAATGACATGAAACTTTGCCTTGCGGGTAACTTCCCCTTCATCATTGAAAATGGGGCGATGGAATGTTACATCATAAGTCTGCCATTCACCGGGACCTCGAGATGCATTCACTAATGGTTTAGCCCGTCCATAAAGGGCACCACACTGACCATCAGGATAAGTGATATTCTTGTAAGAATCCAACACCTGGATTTCATACTGTCCCATCAGGAATACTCCGCTATTTCCACGCCCTTGACCGCTACCCTTTACTTCCTTCGGGGTGGCAAACTCCACATGTAATTTACAGGAGCCAAATTCCTGCTTGCTCTGTAAATATCCACCACCACGAACCGACTCCAATGCACCATCGACCAATTTCCATTTGGTGGGCTTCCCGTTGCCCGAAGTCCAATTCTTCAGAGTTTTTTCCGTACCATCAAAAAGGACGATTGCTCCTTTGGGTGGCTTGGCAGTTTTCGCATTATAAGGTTTCGGATTCACAACGGGAGGTTGCGGTTGCTTTTCCGGATCTGTCTCATGCACCTTAATTCCGTCAATGTACATGTACTCGACCTTGCGGCCGTTTTCCTCCTTAATTTCCTTACGAATCACCGGTCCACTTTTTGAAAAAACCGAACAGGTTAGCGTTGCGATGAGAAGAAACTGAGCTGATAATTTAAACATGGCATAAATTCCGTATTATCTATCGATCTATGTCAATTTCTTAGCCCGGCCCAAAAGCACTTTTCATCTTCAACCTAAATGGATTATTTCTTTAAAAAAATCTCTCTCTTCATTATTCTCTGCTTCTTGCTTTCGTCCTATTTATTCGCAAGCAACGGACTGGCTCCTGAAGTCACTGATCTCAACGCCAAGGACATTTCTTTTCAAAAAGAAAAGGAAATTCCATACCTCAAAAAGCCCTTCATCTCTAAAAAACCACGGGACAAGAATGATTTCCTCCCAGTTGGAGAATTAGGAAAGGATGGAGGTGACGCAAAGATCATCCTAGAATTTGCACAAAAACTGGCGGAACCTTCGAACAGCCCTAAAAGTGGAAAGACCGATAGCCTCTTGATCGCGTATAAAGGCAAACTGATATTCGAGGGTTATTTCAGGCGGGGCCGTGCCAACTACCCACACTATCAGATGTCTATTACTAAGTCATATACCGCCTATGCCATCGGTCGTGCCATTCAATTGGGCTACCTCTCCATGGATGACTTACACAAACCGGTGGTATC
>JBMYOA010000424.1:0-1227 GCA_049598825.1 Opitutales bacterium
GAAATCGAATCGCGGACCTATGAGGAATGGACATCAAATATTGATTGGGAAAAAGCATTGAGCGGTCCCGCGTGGAGGAAATCAGTCCAGGAATATGAAAAAGGCAAGCCAACCGTGTGGACAGCCGCGTTCACTCATCGGTGGCACATTAGAAAAATGGAGCCCATCTCTGCAAAAGTAGATCCCAAATCAGGGTTGCCAATTTATTTACTCTTAGACCGAAAAAACGATATCAAGGGAGGAGGCTATTTTGGGAGAAAATTATTCGACTACGGAAGCCAGAACTTCGAAAACGAGGCCCTCAACAAACTTTACACCTTTGCTCAGCGTGCATTTTACCGAAAACTGGCTCCCGCCTATCGGAAAAATCCGGAAATGACCATTGCGGTGGAACCAAACCACGAAAATGAAATTGTCTCCGGAAGCAATTCGATCGGAGATTATAACCCTGAAAATCTTCAGGGCTTTTACCATTACCTGAAATCACTGTACGGAAATCTCATCCAGATTAATAAGGTTATGAAAACCCGGTTTACTGCTGATTTTTTCGATGCACCCCGTGATCTCTTTCGTGGTGAGTGGGACGATTATGATTTTGAAAACCGTTTTTTCAGGGAGTGGGTCGAATACAACCGGGTCGTAGTCTCCAGACGGGTGGGCACAAGTTACAGGGAATGCTTGTTGGCTGGATTTCCTCCCGAAATGATCAAGTCTCATCAGATCCCTGACAGTTATGTATTCAAATCAATCGTAGGGATTTCGGAGGGACAAAAAAGAATCTCCCCCATTGACTGGCTTTTGACCACAGGTGCAGGTTTTGGCTTCTCAAGATATGGCACCTACTATGAACGGGAACATAACATCGGACAAGGGGCATACAGTTCCGGCTTCGATAACATGCTCATTGGGGAATATGCCTCATTAAACGGCAGCCCGGATCATGCCCTTAAGCAACTCCTGTATTTGAGAAACCACGGAGTATCGACCCTGCATGTCATGTGGTGGCCTTCCAATCTCGACAAGGGATTTAATAAAGCACAGGAGACTGCCCTGCACACCATGATTTCGGAGCACGACAAACCCAGACAGGGATTGGCCGGGGGGATCAGGGAAATCAGGCCCTGGAAAGGAAAAAACAAATCATATGATATTGCCAGTTTGGGAACTACAAGCAGGCACACCGGCCTAATCAAAAGTATCAATCAGGACGGCTCGTTCGAGGGCACT
>JBMYOA010000425.1:0-1225 GCA_049598825.1 Opitutales bacterium
GACCACCACGGGTGACTTGGAGTTGAATAAGCTCCCCATCGGAGAGTTGTTGCCCCTGGGGGTATGTATATGTTTGTATTTTTTCCATAATTCTTTTGGTAGTTGTTATAGGTTGATGTCGTCCAGCTTGAGGGCTTCACGCACCTCGTCAAGCGTATTCTTGCGGGTATCCCTTGCGATGTTCTCCATCGCTACGGATAGGTCTTGGATGCTTTCATTGATGGCATCGCCGCTCCAATACTCAAATGGCTCCCATGCGTTTTGCTCAAGGCAGGCATGGAAGTCATCGTCATCCATGTCCAAGTAGTCATGCGGGAGGGTGTCCGACAAGTAGAACTCGGATGCGATGCGGTAATAATCAGTTGTTTCTTTCATGATATTTATTTATTGGTTGGTTATTATTGGATATTGAGGGCTTCACGAACCTCATCAAGGGTTTTCTTGCGGGCTTCTGCCAGCAGGTTTTCTATGCCCTTGGATATGATAGGTTCAATCTTGTCAAGGCATTCATTGAATGCGTCCTGTGCTTTCTCCGTGAGGCGCAGGTCTCCGTTTTCGTCCTCGTTCCAGATGCAAACAAGGTCGGGGTTCAATGTGGCTTCAAGGTAAGTCTCCGCGATTTCTGCCGAGAGGTCGCGGACTGTGTTGTCAAGTGGTGATGTCATGGTAGTTAAATGTGTGATATTATGATTGCTACAATAGTTACGATACCCGCGCCAATGGCACAGGCTAAGGTGATGAGGGCAGCGTCATATACACGCTTACCCCCTTGGACTAGGTTGTCAATGTCGTTTTTCATAGGTATTTATTTATTGGTTCTTATTTATTGGTTACTGGCAAAACCCTATCGGGCCGCCAAAGATTTGGTGTTTTTTTACGGGTTTCATAAAAGGGCCACTTGTGAATCTCAAGATTACTGACCCTTGATTTGCTGATGACATCGCAGCATTCCCGCAGGATGTCGTCAAGAATTTTATCAGTGTTGTCTGGCATCGGTCTTATTGGTTGAATATTTATTGAGTAGCAATTTGCTACAATCCCCACCCAATGGACACTTTTCGCTCATTGCAATACTTTTTTTAATTTTTTTTCATATATCGCTATTGACATGAAATCCTAGGCTTCCCTTACTTAAGGCAACCCCTTCTTAAGGTTGCCAAGCCTTAAGGTCAGTCTCCCCTTATGGATATTCCTTTTTTTAATTATAAATAAGTAAGAGCCTTAA
>JBMYOA010000426.1:0-1216 GCA_049598825.1 Opitutales bacterium
ACAACCTTTCCTATTTCCACGGAGGCCTGGATAAAAGCCTCGTTGGAGTTGAGGGGGCAGAACCGATTCATCAAGTGATTGCCTAGGTAATCAGGGATATCCTCCTCAGTACACTTAGTTAATACCTCGTTGCTAAGCGAGTGGAGTAAAGGTAGGATGCAATCGTGGCATCTTTACATAAACCTTTACTTCTCGATATACCTTTTGACCAGTGGAATTGGGATGAAGTGCCCAAGTATCGCAGAGAACAGGTAAGAAAATGGGTCTTTGAAAAAGGCTTTTTGGACTGGGATAAAATGTCCAACCTTCCGAAATCCCTGAAGTCTGATTTATCAGAACTGGTGGATTTATCTCCAATGGAACCTGTAAAAGTTCAGGGATCGAGCGATACCACCAAAAAGATTCTCTGGAAATTACGAGATCAGCAATTTATCGAGAGTGTTTTGATTCGAGCTACGGAGGGAACCAAGGGAGTTAGGGCTTCAAGGCTGACCCTTTGCGTATCGACACAAGTAGGTTGTGCTCTGGGTTGTAAATTTTGCGCCAGCGGACTGGACGGACTGAAAAGAAATTTGTCGGCAGGTGAAATTGTCGGACAAATTCTTCTAGCGAGAAATGAGGCGGGGCGAAGAATTGATAATTTAGTATTCATGGGTATGGGAGAACCCCTTGCCAATCTCCCTGCTCTTATCCCTGCATTGGATACCATTCTATCTCCTGAAGGCCTAGGAATTGGGGCAAGGCATATCACGCTTTCAACAAGTGGGTTGGTGCCCAAGATTATTGAATTAGCCAGTTATCCAGCTCAAATCAGATTGGCCATTTCCTTACATGGTGGAGATGATGAAACCCGAAAAAAAATCATGCCAATTAATGACCGCTATCCCATAGAGGAACTCTTTAAGGCTTGTGAGCAATTCATTGAACAAAGAAAGAAAATGATTACTCTCGAATACATTTTAATCAAAGGGATTAATGATGATTTAAAACAGGCGGAACTTCTCGCAGAACATGCAAATCGACTAAATGCGAAAGTGAATCTAATTCCTTACAATCGAGTGGACGGGCTTGAATGGGAAAGACCTGACATAGAGCAGGTGAAATTATTCCACAAAACAGTGGCCGCGGGAGATGCACCAAGAGTTACTTTGCGTATGGAGAAAGGGCATGATATTGATGCTGCCTGCGGTCAGTTGCGACTGAAAGAAATTAAAAA
>JBMYOA010000427.1:0-1215 GCA_049598825.1 Opitutales bacterium
GGAATTCGACAGGTCTCCTTTTGACCAAAAATTCGATATCGATTGCTTGCCACAAGGGAATAAAAAAAATCCCTGATAAAAAAAGGAATTAACCAAAAGACCCAGCATACCTGCCAGATTCCACCCAGATCTCTCAATATTCGGAGGACGGCACCGGACTTGGTGTATTTTCGTCCATGGCAAATATAGACAATGCTTTTCAATTCGGAGATTTGCTCAGGGGCCACCTGACTGGCATACTCTCCCTGCAAAGGTGCAAACTTGAAAGAACCTTTGGGATCTCTTTTCAATATAAAATCAACCCAGGCATTGCAGAGGCCACATATGCCATCGAATAAAATAACCCTTGGATGATTTTCACTCACGGATGAGATTGTAATCGAAAAGTATACCTAGACAATGATATATAAAAAATATGAAAGCCCTCGTATATCAAGAGCCCTGGAAGATGAGCATGCAGGATTTGCCAAGGCCTGTCCTTCAACCCGGTGAAGTACTGATCAAAATGGAATCCGTAGGTATCTGCGGAAGTGATGTACATGGTTTTACCGGTGAGAGTGGACGCCGTGCCCCGGGAATGGTAATGGGGCATGAAGTGGTGGGCAGAATTGTGGAAACTGCCCCGGATGTCACGACCCCAAAGATAGGCCAACGGGTAACTGTTTTTAATGTACTTTCCGAACACGCCCCTACTGAAGAGGAAGGAGACCCCAGTTTTTTAAACAAGCGGGTTGTGGGCGTAAACCTTGGAACCCGGGGTGCCATGGCTGAATACCTTGCGATTCCTTCAGCCAACGCAATCCCCGCATCGGAGGAAATCGCTCCTGAAGTCAGCGTCTTGGCGGAACCAGTCGCGGTCGCTCTGCATGGATTCCACAGACTCGCGGAAAAATCGATCAAGCCTCATAAAATTGTTATCATTGGTTCTGGAACCATCGGGCTATGCTGTTTGCTCGTGGCCAAGTCCCTTGGCTTCCAGGATGTGACTGTTGTTGACCTGATTTCAGACAAACTCCAAAGGGCGAAGAATTTTGGTGGGAACACTTTGCTGATTGAAATGAACTCAACCCCGGATGATGTGGCAGGACAAATCAAAGAAAAACTAGGTGTCTATCCGGACTTGGTTGTCGATGCAGTCGGAGTTAAAGCTTCATTTGATCAAGCATTTCAAATGGTCAGTGAAAAAGGCAACCTCCTGCTTATTGGTAATTTGGC
>JBMYOA010000428.1:0-1215 GCA_049598825.1 Opitutales bacterium
GTAGACGCAAAAAAATTGGGTATCTTAGAAAAATTTAATAATCAGATACGGAATCTTCGGTTTTTTCATTTGTATTGGCGGCAATATCTCCGATAAGCCTTTTGTATTCATCGAGAATTTTTTGGGTGGCGGAGGTACCGCAACGGGTCACTCCCAGATTTCGAAAACCAACGAGGCTATCAAGATCACGCACGCCGCCGGATGCTTTGACCTGAACCTCTTTCCCGCATGCTTCTCTCATAGTTATGATATCCTCGACCTGTGCCCCTACACAGGCAAAGCCGCCTTCAGGCTGACGCACAAAACCAAATCCCGTAGAAGTCTTGACCCAGTGGGCACCCGCCTCTTCTGATACTTCGCATAATTTTGAGACTAATTCAGCCCGACTTAAACCTGCCCCTCCGTTGGTTAGATAATCCGTTTCAAAAATGACTTTAACTTTGGCTCCATGTTTCTCAGCTTCCGAAACCACTCCGGTAATGTCCTCTTTGACATACTGCCAGTCTCCACTCATTGCCTTTCCGATATTGGCAACCATGTCGACTTCACGGGCACCTTCCTCGCATGCCACCCGAGTTTCAAAGGATTTCGATTCCTGGGTTGTACTCCCATGTGGAAATCCAATCACACAACTGACCAGGGTTTTTGATCCGGAAAGAATTTCACTGGCTCTTTTTACATGATAGGGCTTCACGCAAACAGTGGCCACCTCGTAGCGGTCACAGAGTTGGCAACCATCAAGAAGCTCCTGATCGGTCAGAGTGGGATGCAGAAGGGCATGGTCGATCATGCCCGCCAGTTCAGAGTAAGAATATTTCATGAAATTTTTTTCTTAAATCTGCTCATGGCTGAGGTTGGTGGCAAGAATGGAGTGTAGTCTCAGCCGAAGGCTTGATCTTTTGATGTAAGCACGGCAATCTTGCGTTCGATGAGTGAACTTTTTGAAAAGGCACGGGCGGTCCGTGAACATGCCTACGCACCTTACTCCCAATTTAAGGTGGGGGCAGCTATCCGCAGTGCCAGTGGCAAGATTTTCATTGGTTGTAATGTCGAAAATGCGGCCTACCCCGAAGGAGTCTGTGCAGAGGCGGGGGCTATTTCGGCAATGATTGCAGGAGGAGAAACCAAAATTTCTGAGATTTGCATTGTGGCGGATACTTCCCAACCAATTGCACCATGTGGAGGCTGCCGACAGAAACTTGCGGAATTTTCCAC
>JBMYOA010000429.1:0-1209 GCA_049598825.1 Opitutales bacterium
TCTCTAACCTGTTTGCCAAACATCACGAGATTCTCCATCTGCCTGGCAATGATGATCCCGAAAAAGGTAAAACCATTGTTTTGGTCGCCGGAGACGAGGAATACCGGACAGAGGAGAGTATGCCCATGCTGGCAAAGATTTTGTCTCAAAAGCATGGTTTTGAGTGCAAAGTACTCTTCCCGTGGGACAAAACAGGGAAATTTATAGATCCAAACAATCAGGAGGGTGTTCGTGGGTGGCATCATCTAAAAGATGCCGACCTTATGTTGATAGGCACGCGCTTTCGTCGCCCATCTGTCGAAGAGGCTAAGCATGTCACTGAGTTTCTCAATGCGGGAAAGCCAATTATTGGCATTCGCACATCAACGCACGCTTTCACCGGAAGCGGTAAGTTTGGTGACAATATTTCTTATGGTCAGTTTGGTCCGCTCATCATGGGGGAAGGTTGGGTCAATCACCACGGAAGACATAAGCTTGAGGGTGCTCGAGGAATTGTTGAGGCCAAAAACGCCGCTCATCCGATTCTCAAGGGGGTAACTGATGTGTTTGGTCCGTCTGATGTCTATGGAATCAAACGTTTGACCGACGAAGATACCATTCTGATGAGAGGTGCAGTCACAGCCACCCTTGCACCTGATTCTTCTTTCGTGGATTCCAAAAATGACCCCATGCAACCGTTGGCCTGGTTACACCCTTACAAGGCACCCAATGGCAAAACAGGAACGACTTTTTGCACCACCATGGGAGCTTCCGTTGATCTTGTCAGTGAAGATCTCCGTCGCCTGATCGTAAATGCCGCTTTCTTTTTGACAGGGCAGGCAGTTCCCGATCACGCTGATGTATCCTATGTGGATCCGTTTTATCCGTCCTTCTATGGATTTATACGGGATAAGGAGCACTGGCCATCACTTGATATGCAACCGCAGGATTATGGATTGGGTAAAAGCCCCACGGCACCAGAACCAAAGGGCTCACCCAAATGGGACTATCGGGATTTCCCCAAAGAATAAGTCAGTTTCTCACTTCCAACGATTGGTTGGAATCTTGATTTAGTTCTTCCTTCGCTTCTTTTGCCAGTTTCTGATATCTTCTAGCTTCCATTAAGTATGCCATCCGTAGGTGCCCCTCATTGCCTTGGGCACGAATCCCTTTTGGGGTCGTGATGGAATAGGGAGGACTCAATCTCTGCAGATCGGAGAGTGTCTGGTA
>JBMYOA010000430.1:0-1208 GCA_049598825.1 Opitutales bacterium
GTCTGTAGTCCGTCCCGGGCCGGATGGATCACTGGTCGGCACCAGGCTCGCTGGGATCCGAAGAGTGGGTTTAATTGCGGTCTGCCCAAAGGCATTCCTACCTTGGCAAGCATCCTCAGGGAAAACGGCTACAAGACGGCAAAGATTGGTAAAAATGATTTTGGGAACAAAACCTTGCACCGGCAGGATGTCTACGCCTATCCGCTGAATCACGGGTACGACGAGTTCCTTGGGTTTTCGGCCCATGGTTTCGATTATTTTCTATTGTCAAAAGATATACAGAACAGAACACCGGACCCCAAGGGACACAGTGCTGCCCTCGGTCCGTTGATGCGAAACCGTGGATATGAGGAGTTCAAACCGGAGGGTGATCATTATCCCTACCTGACCGAGGTCTTCACTGAGGAAGCGATCGACTTCCTGCATGAAAACAAAAACGATCCTTTCCTTCTCACTCTTTCCTACAATTCCGTCCATCACCTGATTCACCAAGTCCCCCCTCGATACATCAAAAACTATAAGGGATTACAGCCAATCCCACATTATGACCCCGACAAGGACGGGAAGTACGCACAATGGTTTAAGCAATTCATCACGATCGGCGAAAAGATCAGTGCCAAGCAAATGAGGGACTATTACTTGGCGAACCTGGATTGCTTGGATGAAAACATAGGTGTGCTGATGGATGCCTTGGACGAGCTGAAACTGACCGACAACACCATGGTCGTATTCTTTTCTGACAACGGAGGCGCCCCAACCAACGGGGCGACCAACTTACCCTTGGCTGGCAGTAAGTTCACCCTATGGGAAGGAGGTATCCGGGTTCCCTTTATTTTATCCCGCCCCGGCGACCCGCATGGGGGTCAAGTCTCGGATCAAGTGATTTCTAGCCTCGATATCGTACCCACCTGCCTGGATGCCGCGGGCATAAGACTCCCTGCTGATCTCGACGGTAAACCCATCGTGAAATCAGAAGAATCCCGAAACCTTTTTTGGCGTTTCGGAGAAACCAACAGTCATGCCGTTCGTTCCGGTGATTGGAAATTACTCCACAACGGTGGTCGGAAAAACCGCCAGCCAACCGAGGGAATCGTCAATCGGGAAAACCTTTTAAAAGGAACCCGTCTTTTCAACCTGAAGAATGATCCGGGCGAAAGCAAAGACCTCTCGAAGGATCGCCCCGAGGTTCTTAAACGCCTCCAGGAACT
>JBMYOA010000431.1:0-1203 GCA_049598825.1 Opitutales bacterium
ATATCAGAGGTGATCTCTCATGATCCTGATTTGGTTATCTTTACGGGTGATCAAATTTATGAGAACGACTACGATAGCCCCAAGTTTCTAGCCAAGACCAAGAAAGAAGTTCCAAAGGGGATGAAAAACTACCTCTATAAATACCGTAAGTTCGGCGAGGCATTTCATGAATTGATGCGGGATCGCCCAACCATTATGATCACAGATGATCACGATGTTTTTCTTTCCGATTTATGGGGTAATGGTGCTGCTCTTATTGAAAGTAAGCGAACCTCTGGTGGTTATCCGGCTCACCCAGACTGGGTCAATGCGGCCGAATTTACTCAGACGGGCCATCTTCCAGATCCGGTAAATCCCGGGCCGCACGGAGCCGGGATCAAATCTTATTATACATCACTCGAATATGGAGGTGTGCAATTTGCGATCCTTGAAGACCGAAAATGGAAGAGTCCGCCGAGCAAAGTCTTAAAGAAGCAAATTATCCCTCGTGGGGTGGAATTACCAAAAAAGCTCCGAAATCACACAGGTATCGAGGTAGTGCTGGATCCCGACTTTGATTGCACCAAACTCGATGATCCTCAACTTCATCTTTTGGGTAAAGATCAGGAAGAGTTTCTTGCTGACTGGTCAAACGAGCTTAAGGAATCAGGTCAGATTGGTGCCGTCATTTCCGCCAGTCCCTGGATCCATGTAGCTATGTATTCTGCGACATTTGCCGACCTTGATTCAAATGCCTGGCCCCAATCTGCCCGAAACCGAGCCCTCAGGGCCATTGGGGATGCACCCGTTGTCATGCTACATGGCGATGTTCACCTCGGAACCCTTGGCAGACACGGAGTGGATGAGTTCAATGATGGACCTGTCACCTATTCATTTCCTGCTTTTTCTTCCCCCGCGAGCCGAGTTTGGAAACCCATTGAAAAAGGACAGAACCGCAAACCCGGAGCTCCCGACAATACCGGTCAATTTCACGATCGCTTCGGCAACAAGGTAACGATGTATGGGGCTGGCAACGGACTAAATGGGTACGGATTGATTCTATTCGATACGGAAAAGAGAGAGATAGAACTACAGTTCCACCCTATGAATGAAGAACGAAAACCAATTAAATCCGAGGTGTTTGGTTGGCCTTATACAGTAAGATTTTAGACATGAACGAATTAAGACATCTCCAATCCGGCAAAACAAAGAATCCTGTAGAGC
>JBMYOA010000432.1:0-1203 GCA_049598825.1 Opitutales bacterium
GAACGCCAAGAATTCTTGCCGCTTCCGAAATATTTCCATTCGTCTGGGCTATCGCCATTTGAATAAGTCGAATCATTTCTTTTTCCAAATCGAAACCACTTTCTGGAAAAGAAAAGTTTTCATTCAACCAATCATCAGGATTTGAAATTGAATGTATGGATTGATTGGTTCTTATCTCAAGAGCGTTCCCTGGTTCTGTTAAAATCAGGCCTCTCTCAAGTTCATGAATCAATTCACGTATGTTTCCTGTCCATGGATTAGAGATGAGAAAATTTTTAGACTCAGAACTAATTTGCGGAATAGATATGTTATATTTACTGGCGAGAGAAACAATCAGGTGCTCCGACAGTCCAGCAATATCCTTACCACGGGTGGCTAGAGGAGGAATTTGAATTCGCAAAAGATCAAGACGGTGAAAGAGATCTTCCCTGAAAGAGCCCTCGGCAATCATTTTTCGTAGATCCTGGTTCGCGGCCCCAATGATACGCACATCAACTTTGATTTCTTTGGTGCCTCCAACCCGTCTTATGATTTTGCTCTCAAGAGCGAGGAGCAGTTTTGCCTGTGCTTCGAGGGAAAGGCTGGCAATTTCATCGAGGAAAAGTGTTCCATGATCGGCGGCTTCGAAAAGTCCTATCCGGGCATTCTTGGCGTCGGTGAAGGCCCCTTTTTCGTGTCCGAATAGTTCTGACTCAACTAGGTTATCAGGAATTGCGGAACAGTTAATAGCCACAAAGGGAGCATCCTGTCTTGGACCATTATCATGAATCCACCTTGCGTAAGTTGATTTTCCTGAACCGGTGGGGCCGTCGATTAATATGGGAGGGAGATCGTTTATAAGTCGCTGATCGACCTCCGTAACTTTTCTAAGTTGCACAAGATCGTCCGCGAATGATCCTTCAAAATAAAGATTGGCCGTTTTTTCTCTTCGTTTTTCCAGGCTGTGCTGAATGAGTCTTTGGTTCTTTCTTTGCTTCTCCGATTTTAGAAATAACA
Organism: Opitutales bacterium; assembly: GCA_049598825.1. GTDB lineage: Bacteria > Verrucomicrobiota > Verrucomicrobiia > Opitutales > Seribacteraceae > Seribacter. Next base: position 997 of record JBMYOA010000432.1, read on the forward strand.
GGGGGATTTCTTCGACATCAAAAGGTTTGCTTAGGTAATCTGTAGCACCCAGGCGCATGGCTTCAACCGCTGACTGAATGCCTCCTTCTGCTGTCATTAAAATAACCAGAGTATTGGATGGAATGACTTGATCTCGTAATAATTCGAGACTTTCTCCGTCGGGTAAATTTAAATCCATCAAGGCAAAATCAAAGCTGAGCGATTTCA
>JBMYOA010000433.1:0-1202 GCA_049598825.1 Opitutales bacterium
TAGAAGGTCTATTTGACTTAAAGGGTCTAGGTTGACACAAGCCAAAAGATTACCCATAATAAAGGTCATGATTGCTCGGTAGCTCAGTGGCAGAGCAGGTGACTGTTAATCACTTGGTCGCTGGTTCGAATCCAGCCCGAGCAGCCATCTCCCTATTATTTGTGATCGAGTTCCGGCCACTTTTCCAATTTACGATGCAATGTCCGCCGGCTAATACCCATTAACTCAGCTGCCTTCGTGCGATTTCCTCCCGATTGTAAAAGTGCATTGCGTAGAAGCCTTTTTTCATTTTCTTCTACCGAAAGATGGGATGCCGCGACACCTTCAGAAGGAACACTTTGGGCACTCGCTTCATTTGAAGAAAAACGGATATCTAAATCATACGGTGTAATCTCCAGACCTCTCTTTAGCACCACAAGATTCTCGCAAAAGTTACGCAATTCACGAATGTTTCCCGGCCAAGAATATTTTTCAAGCACTTCGAGTGCTTCTCGATTAAGGGTAGGTACATCAAATTGATTCTCATTGGCAAATTGTTTTAAAAAATGGTGAAGCAAGAGAGATACATCTTCGCCTCTTTCGCGAAGTGCTGGCAGATGAACCGTTACCACATTCATACGATAAAATAGATCCTCTCGAAATTCACCTTTCTCTGACATTTTTCGTAGATCGCGATTGGTCGCACAGACTAAACGTACATCCAAGTCGATTGTCTGAGCACTTCCCAGCCTTTCAATACTTTTCGATTCAAGAAATCGCAGCAGTTTAACCTGGGTAGATGCATCAATTTCTCCAATTTCATCCAGAAATAAAGTGCCCTTATTGGCAGATTCAAAGCGACCTATTCGTTTCTCCATGGCTCCGGTGAATGCACCTTTTTCATGTCCAAATAATTCGCTCTCCAGTAAGTTGGAAGGTAGGGCAGCACAATGAACGGGAACAAAAGGGCCGCGCGAACGATCACTGTTTTGATGAATTGCCTGGGCAATAAGCTCTTTTCCTGTACCTGTTTCTCCGGTTACGAGAACCGTTGCTTTGGATGGACCGACTAATTGAACTTGCTCCAGCACTTTTTCCAAGGCCTGAGATTTACCAAGAATGCCATCAAAGCTATAAGTTTTATCAAGGCGTTTATGCAAATCGTGGTTTTCTTTTTTGAGCTTTCTTTCATTCAAGCCACGCATGATCAGCAAATCTAATTT
>JBMYOA010000434.1:0-1196 GCA_049598825.1 Opitutales bacterium
TCATTGTATTCATTCATCTTTTTAGCCAACTCTTTGCATCGATTTGGATTACTCTCCAAAAATAGCGAGCTAGCCACGGTGGGGTCATCCATTCGACCGCAAGCATTGATCATGGGGGCTAACTTGTAGGTAATATCTTCGCTCTGAGGATATAAATTTCTGTCAATTTTGCTTTCCTGTAGAAGAGCGTTCAGGCCAATCGATGGATTGTAACCCAAATGCTTGAGCCCGAACTTGGAGATAATTCTATTTTCTTTCTGAAGTGGAACTAAGTCTGCAATGGTACCAAGTGCGGAAAGGGGCAGATATTCTTTAAGGTCAATATTTTCTGCAATATTGGAACCTTCGGTTTTGAAACTTTTTACTATTCCGTGAGCCAGTTTGAAGGCTAGTCCCGCGGTGCAAAGGGTACTCCAGGGGGCATCAGGACTATCAAAAAGATGAGGGTTTAAAATAATCGGAAAGCTCGAAACATCCTCTTTGGCTTGGTGATGATCTACTACTATCAGGTCGATGCCTTTCTCTTTAAGAAGGGTTGCTTCTTCTAAGGAGTTGGTCCCACAATCCAGGGCAATCACCAGTGACACTTCCTTTTTGTCTAGACCTCTTTTCAGAACATTGATGGTCAATCCATATCCCTCATCCTTTCTTCTTGGAATGATTAGGCTAGATTTAGCACCCAGATTTGAGAGGATTTTTTGCAGAATACTAACGGAAGAGATTCCATCGACATCATAATCACCAATAAGAAGGACTTCCTCTTTGTTTTTGATCGCATCCTTAATCCGCCCGACTGCACGGTCCATGTTTGTTATGTCAAAAGGATCATGCAGGTGGGCAAGCTTAGGACGTAAGAAATCCTTTGCATCTTCGACCGATTCTATGTTTCTCTCCGCAAGAAGTTTTGCAAGGAAGGGAGATATGTCAGTAGAACGCTCGAGTGTGGTTGCAATCTCCTGATCAAAAACTTTCTCCTGCCATTCCATAGCAGGAACTGTCGAGTTAGCAGACAGCTTAAAAGGTTATTTGGAGGTGGATGTTTGCCACTCGTATTTAGGCAAGATTTCTCCTTCTTCCACATGCTTCCGGTCTCCTTTGTGCCAAAAGTAGAAAATCGGACTAGCAATAAAAATAGAGGAGAAAGTTCCGGTCACAATACCGATTACGAAAACGAATGCGAAATCGTTGATGATTCC
>JBMYOA010000435.1:0-1195 GCA_049598825.1 Opitutales bacterium
GAACAAACGAATACTCTCTTTACAAGTTAATCCGTTCTCTTGTGCGTGTTCAGTACGCCCGGCAATACGAAGCCGCAGGTGATAAAGTTAAATCGGCGGAGTACTATCGTCAGTCGGTATTGGAGGTTACGGAAGGCATCGTTACCGCCCGCGTTGGCTTGGAGTGGCTGCCCGAGTCGTTAATTATGGCCGCGGAGGCGTATGAGAACTTAGAGCTAAATGAAGCAGCCCGTAATGTTTACAAGCAGGTTATGATCTTTTATAAATCCACTAAATGGGAAAAACAAAGCCAGGAAAGAATGGCCAATTTACCACCACCTGCCTGAACAATTAAAATCCTGCTATTGACCTGAAATAAATTTTAAGACTTTCTATTCATTATAAATAAATCATCTATGAAACTCGGAAACTCACGCACCCTTTTTACACTTTTAATCTGCTTTGCATTGTTATGCCCTGACTTGCTTGTCTCTGTTGCCCAAGCTCAAACAAAAAGTTTTGGAGATCAATTAGTAGATTCTCTTGGAATCTTTCTGGCACCCTTTGCGATTATGGTAATCGGAGGCTTTACGCTTATCATTTACAACTCGATTGCCATCCGCAGAAAGGCTTTCATTAAGGATGATGTGATCCAACCGATCATGCAGGAATTGCAGGGCTTGAATATCGAAGGGGCTAAAGCATTATGTGATCAATATAAGCTTCCGGTAACTAGCGTTCTAAAAGGAGGTTTAGAAAGAATTCAAGATGATGAACTCGATATTGAATCAATCGAGAAGGGCCTCGAAGAAGTTTCAGGATTAGAATTAGCTAAACCTTTTACTTGGATTAACATGTTAAATACGATTGGTTCCATCGCTCCCATGATCGGACTGCTTGGTACGGTTAGTGGTATGATTGGAGCCTTTAATGTATTGGCGGAAGCGGGTATGGGGGGTGACTCCAGCCAACAGATGGCGGGAAATATTGGTAGTGCACTTTGGACCACGGCTGCCGGTTTGGTCGTGGCGATCCCAACTTTGATTGCATATTTTCTTTTTAAAACCAAGTTTGGTAATATCGCTGCCGCGGTTAATCAAACAGCAGGAGACATGGTCTTTACTCTAGTTCGTGCCGCAAGAGGGGGATTTGATGCCGAAGGCGAAGCGGAAGAAGGTGAGTATTATGAGGAAGAGCAAGAGGAAGGTGTCGTCGC
>JBMYOA010000436.1:0-1195 GCA_049598825.1 Opitutales bacterium
TTTTATACTTAGAAATCAAACTTCAGACCTACTTCAAAGCTTCTGCCTGGATGAGGTACAAATTGCTTCAGGACTGAGGAATGGTTGTAAGCTAGCTCATCAGTCAGGTTAGATCCCTTAACGAAAAGCTGGCCAACAGATTTACCGAAGTTGATATCGTAGGAAGCAAATGCGTCAAGTAGCGAATAAGCAGGCGTTACTTCTTCATGATGTCCTAAATCATCCTGCTTTAACGAACGGGTGAGCTTTAAACCAAAATCAAGCTTTTCCTGCATAACCTCAAACCCGAAACCAAGCCTGGAGGCTGGAATTCTGGGCAAGTTAGTACTTTCAGATTTGTTCTTTCCTTTAATGGTATCCCCGTAAAAGGATAACAAGAGATCCCATCCTGGATTTTCCATGGCAAGCCAATCGATTTCGACCTCTAGACCTTGAAATTCCGCATCAACCGCTTCGTATTCTTTTTCAGGTAACTCTTCCTCACCTGCGCCAGGAGGGCTGTTTCCGTCAGGATCACGCTCTAAACCAGTTTCTTCAAGAAAAACATAATTATCAAATTCCGTGTTAAAAGCCGATAACTGTCCTGTTACCTTACCGACTGTTTTGCGCACGATTAATTCAAAACCAACAGCACTCTCTATACCAAGGTTTGGATTTCCAACTTCATAGCTCTCGGTCGCATGATGTGCACCGTCCGAGTAGAGCTCTGCTGTATCAGGAAGACGCTCAGAATAATTAATATTACCACCGATATTCCAGAGTTCACTTAGATCATGAGAAACACCGCCACTTGCACTGAAAGTTTTGTCATCGAGATCAGTCGTCCCTTCATAATTCCGATCAATGCTTTCCCATCGTATTCCTCCGTTCAGGGTAGTCTGATCGGACAAACTGTATTCTTCAGCCAGAAAAACTCCAATCTTAGATGAATCCTCAGAGCTAATTGCATCATTTTGACCAGACGCACCGCCAAAAATACTTTCTTCTCCAACAATTTTAAACTCATCGAAAAGTCCGTGAATACCAAAGACCCCATTCAAGTTACCAACTTCATGGGCAAGAGCGATTCTACCCTCAATTCCTTCTCTCAAATAAGTTGCGTGAGTATGATATTCGAGGCCAGCTCCCTCATCTTCCCAACCGCTTTCACTGTGCTTGTAATCTCCATAGCCGAAATTCAATTCGATACCGGTTA
>JBMYOA010000437.1:0-1185 GCA_049598825.1 Opitutales bacterium
CGTTCTAAGAGAAACATCAATACTCTCTCCTTTCGCTCTCTCCCTAAAATACAACCCTCGATAAGCATTCATTTCCTTTAGCTCGACGCTTTCTCTAAAAGCCAGGCTTCCTATTCTTACCAAAAAGCGATCAATGGTTTTGTTTTCATCCTCGCAAATAAGTTCAAACTTTGGCTTGTACCAGGAATGTTCCCGGTTACTTGGGTGATTTGGAGGTAGCTCCTTTCTTTCTACCCCATCAAAAATCAGATCGTATCCATGGCGTGGATACCCTTCCTCCAAGGGACCTTCAATCTCTGCACCCAAGAAGGCAAAACCACGCCCCTCATATTGATTCACATCGAGATGTTCAAAACCTGGAATCCGGTAAATTCCCTGGGGATCAAACTTGATCATATATCCATCATCGAGCCAGAGTTTCATTTCGAAGGTGGTTGGTTTGGAAGGAAGAAACTCGGGGGCGGCGACGATCTCCTTTTTGCTACCAGGTGCGTAGCTTTCCGTAATCAGCACACAGGTGATCGGATCTTTGGATTGATAAGAATAGCCAGTAATACGAAAGCGATACAACCCACTTTTGCTTACCCGTGATTCCCTCAGCAAACCCGAGGGATACCCGCCACCGTAAAAGTGAACAATCCCACCATCACCTAATTTCTTCCACTGCTTACCCACATGGGCTTTCAAAGACTGTTCCCTAAAAAATATTTTTCTATTTTTACTCTGTAATGGATGATCGACTTGTTTGACCACCTGATCAAAGACCAAGCCCGCCGCATGGATATATTGTTTTAGATGCTCCATTGAGAGGCTCAGGGATTCGCCCACATTGTCAAATTCATGGGATCTCCCATCTTCGGGCAAGTGAGAACCCAGCCTCAAATTTGTTCCCATTAAATCATTCAGAGTGTTTTCATACTCCCGCCTGTTCAATCTTCGGAGAACCGTTCCTTTATCTTTCAAATGTGCATCTATCAAAGGTGCTTCTAAATGATTTGAGAAAACGGCCAACTCGTTGGCTGATGGTCTTTCTGCTATTTTCTTTGGTGGCATTTCACCCGATATCGCACGATCATAAATTCGTTCCCATGTCACAAAGGTTGCAGGATCTTCCAAATCGAAAGACAGCTTATCCATGGCCAGTCCTCCCTTTTTCGCCCCATCTCCATGGCAGTCATAGCAGTG
>JBMYOA010000438.1:0-1182 GCA_049598825.1 Opitutales bacterium
CACTTGATGTTTGAAATTTTTCTTTCAGGGGAAGACCCGCAGCCCATCCGATGGTCGCATGAAAATCTGGAACTGTAACCGGATCACTTGGTAATGCTCCGTCTTTATCACTGGAACCATAGACATAGCCTTTCTTTACTCCACCACCGGCCAGGACTGAAGAATAGCAAATAGGATAATGACCTCGTCCATTTCCATTGTATTGAGGCTTACGACCAAACTCTGTGGCAAGAACAACCAATGTTTCGTCAAGTAAGCCCCTGTCGTCCAAGTCAGAAATCAAGGCAGCGTATGCCTGATCGAAAGGAGGACTCAAATCTTCCATTTCACTTTCCAGGTTATTATGCATATCCCAACCATCAGTTGCCACCTCCACAAACCTGACTCCGGTTTCCACAAGTCGCCGAGCCAACAAACACCCCTGACCAAATTTGTTCAAACCATATTTTTCGCGGGTTGAGTTGTCTTCTTTTGAAATGTCAAAAGAATCAAGATCCTTGCTTTTGAGTAATCTCAAAGTGTTATCGTAAAATTCCCGATAGGACTTAACATTGTCATCCTTATAGCGTGCAGAAAAAAAGGAACTCAGTTTCTCGGAGAGTTGTAATTTTTTTCCCAGTGCCTCGCTCCCACCCCGTGTGGCAATATTTCGAAGCCCGGTATTAGGATCAAGGATGGGAATAGGACTGTATGCCGTCGGGAAGAATCCATTCCCCTCCTTCGGGGAAGTATTGATACAAGCTGAGGAAGGAAGAGTCTCATGACTGGAACCTAGATAGTGCTGAGACCATGCCCCAAGATTAGGATGTTTAATGGTATTACGCTGGGCAAAGGCAGTACGCATGAAGTACTGAGCCGGACCGTGAACTCCAATCTTGGCCGTCATACTCCTGATTAGACAGATTTTATCAGCAATTTTTGCGGTATTGGGCAGATATTCCGTAACCTGAAAATCCGCTTTTGTTTTAATAGCTTTACCCGGTCCCTGGGTCTTCCCACTCTTTGGGTCGAAGGTATCAATATGGCTCATCCCTCCCCTGACCTGTAAAAAGATGATTCTTTTAGCCTTTCCAAATCCATCACCTGTAGCGAGCGAGTTGGAAGCTTTGAGATTTGGCAGAACAGTCAGCCCGAACGCACCGAGGGCACATTGTTCAACAAATTGTCTTCTGGAAAAATGTA
>JBMYOA010000439.1:0-1181 GCA_049598825.1 Opitutales bacterium
AAGAGCGGAAAGATAAAAATCCATGCGATAGCGTTTTCCATCAACTCTTGGGCTTTGGTTTCGCCTTAGTGGCAGATGTTTTGGAAGGGGATTTTTTCGGTTGTGCTTTTTTCTTACCCTTAGTTACGGAAGAAGGCTTGGCTGCCGTGTTACTCTTGGTAACCGAACCCGTGGCGACTTTCGCTTTGGCTCGCTGGGTCGACTTTCTTCTTTGGGCATTCCGTTTCTCTTTAACTATCGGAGATTGGCTCGCCCGTTCATCTGCCCGGTCCAACTTATCAAGTAACTCATCTTCCTCAATTGTTCCATATCCCTGATAAATTCTTTGGGTCAAAGCCAAGGCAAGGCCTAGCGTGGCCACGCCCACCACAATCGCGGTCAGCATCAGCACATGAGGCAAGGGGTTTGCATATCCCTTCACGGTTTCCGGCTTCAGTTCAACGGGATTATAAGCATCCTGTTTTCCTGTTGCATTTTGCTCTGTAACCACCTTCGCATGACTGCCATGCGGATCATGTTCAGCCAGGTAAATGGGAATCGTCGCATCTTTCTTCACCGCAATCGAAACATAAAATAAAATGATCGCAGTCTGGAAAATGGACATTCCAATAAGTTTTTTAACGAGGTTTCTCTTGGCAAGCATCGCCCAAAGCCCAATCAAAAGCAAAACCACATAGATGCAGTAGTTTAACCGCTCTATAAATAACTCGCTGACCAGACTTCCTCCTTCCATCACTTAAAAAACAAAAGCATTACAGCCCTTGCTTGAGACGGCCCTCCGAAGCCAAGTTCGCGTACAATACAAACATGATTGCGGCGACGGTAAATCCCACACCAATCTCAACCCCGAGCATGGCATGGTATCGGGCCATTTCCCGGGAGACTGGCAATATTTTTTCCAGTTCTGCATAGTCGAGAAACTCTCCACCCAGCATCATTGAAAGCAGACCGATCCCACCATAAAGCACGATCCCCATCGCTGCCACAAACAGACACCTTTCGATCGGAAAACGCGACATCGCCTTTTCCAAGTCCCATGACAGGGCAATCAGAATAAAACTGGCACCCATGAGCACTCCACCCTGAAAACCACCTCCCGGGCTGACATGACCGTGGGCCAACACATAAAAAGCAAAGATTTGAATAACAGGTACGATCAGTCTCACCGTATTGGTGACAAT
>JBMYOA010000440.1:0-1171 GCA_049598825.1 Opitutales bacterium
TGATCCTTATCATTCATTGACTATGCAATTGAGTGTGAAATAATAGTGGTTTAATTTTTGTTTCACTTTAAGAACTATTCATGCCTATTCGCCAAACCTTTTTCTTTCTTTTTCTGTTTCCTGTAATACTTTTTTCAACAGAGGGTCCTTTGCCAGCAGAAATTGAAGGAGAAACAGAAGGTGAGGCAATGGATTATGTGGATGCTACTGTATACGGAATTATTGAAGGGGTAACTGAATTTTTACCCATTTCCTCGACCGGACATCTGATAATAGCAAGTGAGATTCTGGAAAACGAATCTTCTTCAGAGAGCACAAAAGAAGCGATTAATGCTTATCTAATTGTTATTCAGGGCGGAGCTATCTTAGCCGTAGCATTAATATACAGGTTGCAAGTATGGTCGATGATTTTGGGACTTTTAGGAATGAATCCTTCAGGGCGAAAACTTTTGATTAATCTGTTTTCAGCTTTTTTACCTGCGGCTTTTTTAGGTCTTCTACTTGATGATTTAATTGAAAGTTATCTTTTTGGGCTCTTGCCCGTTGCCATTGCTTTGTTTGTTGGGGGCCTCTTCATGGCATGGGCTGAGAAGCGGAAAAAATCGATGGAAGGAGGCAGGGCAAATTCAACGGAAAAATCCTTAGAGGATTTAACTCTCAGCTCATCTTTATTGATAGGATTTTTGCAATGCGTTGCGATGTGGCCCGGCACCAGTCGATCAATGATGACGATTGTTGGTGGCTATCTTGTTGGCCTTAGCCGAGTGCATGCTGCTGAATTCAGTTTTCTCTTGGGGCTGATTACTTTAACTGCGGCTGCAGGGTATAAATGCCTTACAAAATGGGACGCAATGAATCAATACCTAACACTTGGACCAGTCGTTTTCGGATGCTTGGTTGCAGGTGTATTTGCTGCATTATCGGTTTTCTGGTTAGTCGGTTATTTAACCAGAAAAGGTTTGGGGATATTCGTAATCTACAGAATCATATTATCAATCATAGTCTTTTCTATTTTTCTTACTCGATAGAATGATTTCTCTGACCTTGACGATTTCGATGCATTAACTATTGTAGGTCGAATGGGACAGCCTAAAAGAAAACAATCAAAACAGAGAAGCCGCAAACGCAGAGGTGCAAACCGCTTTGAAGCACCACTTCTTATTAAAGAACC
>JBMYOA010000441.1:0-1170 GCA_049598825.1 Opitutales bacterium
ATGGTGGCCTGATAGACTCCCGCATAATTACGGTCCGGGATCACCGCTTTGGTGTCCTTTGGGTTTCCATCGGGTCCCCACATTTGGCCGGATGTGCGAATCATTGCCGGCATTGATGCATCGATGATTACATCACTGGGAACATGGAGGTTGGTGATTCCTTTGTCAGAATTCACCATCGCGAGAGGTGGTCGTTGGGCGACGATTTTTTCCAGACTCGCATGAATCGCAGACTGTTTGTCACCATCCAGAGATTCCACAACCTGGTAGAAATTGGAAAGTCCGTTGTTGGGGTTGAATCCGGCTGCTTTTAACACATCTCCATGTTCTTCCAAAAGCTCGCCAAGATAGGCCTCCACGCAATGGCCAAAGATGATAGGGTCGGAGACCTTCATCATGGTCGCCTTCATGTGCAGGGAAAACAGGACATCTTCTTCGATTGCCTGGTTTAATTGTTCAGTCAGGAAGGAACGAAGGGCAGTCCGGCTCATGACGGAAGCATCAATCACTTCACCCTGAAGTAAGGCGAGATTATCTTTGAGTACTTTTTTCTCACCGGAGGCATCGATAAATTCGATAGAAACTGAGCCTTCGTTTTCAAGGATGACGGATTGTTCACTGCCGTAGAAATCTCCTGATTCCATGTGGGCGACATGTGATTTGGATTCGGCGGACCATGCCCCCATCGAATGTGGGTTTTTCTGAGCGTATTCCTTGACCGGCTTGGCGACTCGGCGGTCTGAATTTCCTTCGCGCAGAACTGGATTAACCGCAGATCCTAAGACCTTTGCGTAAGTGGCCCGAATTTCTTTTTCCTCATCGGTTTGAGGATCAGATGGAAAATTTGGAATGGAAAACCCTTTGCTTTGCAGTTCCTTGATTGCGTCCTGCAATTGGGGGATGGATGCACTGATGTTGGGAAGTTTGATGATGTTCGCTTCGGCTTCGGTTGCCAGTTTGCCAAGCTCGCCCAGGGCATCGGGGATTCTTTGCTCAGGAGTAAGGGACTCGGGGAAATGTGCGAGGATACGACCGGCCAGGGAAATATCCTTGAGTTCATATTCAATTCCGGAACTTGCGGTAAATGCCCGCAAAATGGGAAGTAAAGAATAAGTGGCGAGGGCAGGTGCCTCGTCGGTTTTGGTGTAAGCAATGGTTGAAGTAGACATA
>JBMYOA010000442.1:0-1167 GCA_049598825.1 Opitutales bacterium
GAACAAATCAAAGGAGCAGGAACGGTCATCACGATGGATGCCACCCTGGATTTTCTTGAAAAACAAAACGGCAAGGGAAAGCCCATCTTCATCGTAACTTGGTTCCCCTCTCCCCATGGTCCCCATCTTGAAATCCCTCAAGGCATTCCCAATGCTTCCACATTGTACAACGAACAAAGATTGGGAATGAAAGGATACCTTCGCGAAATTACCCTGCTCGACCAACAGATTGGAAGACTACGCGAAAAATTAAGATCACTGAACATCGAACAAAACACCCTGCTTTTCTATTCGAGTGATAATGGTGGGCTTGACCAGAAAACCTCGGGTGGCAGAGCTAAAAAAGGGAGCATCTATGAAGGGGGGCTAAGAATTCCCGCCATTCTTGAATGGCCTGCCAGGTTTTCACCAAAAGAAATTGATACCCCATGTGTCTCATCCGATCTTTACCCCACTCTTCTTGGTATAGCCGGACTCAAGAGAGGAAAAGGTAATCATCCACTGGATGGCACGGATATGATGCCGATTATTTCCGGAAAAAAGAATAAACGGGCAGCCATTGGATTCTGGCATGGATTCAGAAACGGCCAATCGACATGGAACGATCGAATCATTAAAGCCCTCCTAGATGCAAAGACCGCAGGTAAGCCAAATCCGCATCCCGAAAGAATTCTTAAAAATGTAAATGAATTCGAATCATTCGATCAAAAGAATCTCATTGGACATGCCGCGTGGAATGCATGGCCCTGGAAACTTCACCGAATTCAAACACCAAAGGAAACCCGCTTTGAATTATATAACTTGGAAACAGACCCGATGGAATCGGATGATCTTCTCAAAAAACAAAACAAAAGAGTGAATATGATGAAATCTGCCCTCGAAAAATGGCAAAAATCCGTTTTGGATAGTTGGTCAGGTCGGGACTATTCAAAAAAATATTAAAAAATAAAAAAATATTTATTTCATAAACCACTGATAATCAACAAATCTAAAAAGAAATGAAAAAAAATATTAAAAAAAATGCATTTCTTTTGAACGTTTTGTAGAAACCTTCCGTCTCAACCAATGACATCAGTCAGTTTGTTTCAGTTTAGTTTGTGTTTCAAAAGCCCAAGAACGCCGCAGAAGTGCGGCGTTTTTGTTTGCCCTTTTTTTTGGCTACTTTGC
>JBMYOA010000443.1:0-1166 GCA_049598825.1 Opitutales bacterium
CGGGAGCACGACCTTCCACCTCCCTAAAACCGTCCACATGTAAAGTTACCCGATACCGACCCGCATCGTGAGCAAACCACCGAAATCCAAGTCGCTGTATCTTACTACCGATTGTACTACCGAATAAACGGATATCCCCAAACCCGTCGTAGACAACCGGTTTCCCGGACGTCATCTCCACCATGCGATAAGGCTGAAAACCATTGGGAATCTCAATATTCCCACGCACCAGACCAGTCAGCCCTGGCACCCCGGGATCGACATGACCAAGTGGTTTGGGAGGAAGTTTTACCCTACCCTGCTTAACCTTGCTCATATCCTTCCCCCGCAAGCCATCATGCCAGGCACCATTACTTTTAATGAGTGTCGAAGTGGGACTAGCAAGAATAGGTTCAATGTACCAATGCTGACGAACGGGTGGTTTATCCGGGACCGAAAGCATCATGTCCACGATACGCTCAGCTGCATTGAGGTATTGTTGTAAATGAAGAGTCGAGAGCTCCAGGTTTTCAGCCACATTATCAAAGCCATGAACCTGGGTATCATCCAGGAAACGCATGGCTGGATCGAAAGGATGGCCAATCAGATCGCGAATGGTATTTCGGTATTCCTGATTGGTAAGACGACGCAAACTAAGACCCGGTCCTTTGGCACGGGCGAGTTGTTCCGCTTTTCTCAGCTCACCGCTAATCCAGTCAACCACCTTAACAAGTTCTTTGGCAGGCGGGCGGGGTTCCTCCTCCGGAGGCATCTCACCCACATTGAGAACATCAACAATCTCGTGCCAAATTCCAGCCTTGGTTAAGTCGAGAATATCTCCGTCATATTCCTCAAGATTCAGACCACCCTTTTGTTTTTCCGAACCATGGCAGGAAATACAATGCGAAGACAGGAAAGGCTGGACAGTGGATTTCCATCCCACCAAATCTGGGCTGGGTACAGCTGCCGGTTTGGCCACATTAACCTGTAGTGGCATATTACTGCCAAGCAAAAGGAAGATAGCCCCTAAAAGTCTCCGAACTGGAAAAGTTACTTTCACAAATTCAGTAGGCACAGTACAGCCACACACTCACGGGTAAATGAATGTCGAAAGAGGGAACAACTCGAAATTTCTTAGTCATTGTAAATGATAATAATTTAAAATTATTAATGTCTTAGATATACGG
>JBMYOA010000444.1:0-1165 GCA_049598825.1 Opitutales bacterium
TTCTACTCTTTCTTCGCTCTTTCGCTTTCGGCCACCATGGGCGTAGCTTTTTCCGCGAATCTGCTGACCATTTATTTTTTCTATGAGATGCTTTCCGTCTCCACTTTTCCTTTGGTTACGCATATGCAGGATAAGGAGGCGAGAACGGGCGGACGCACTTATCTAGGTTACCTGCTTTTTACTTCACTCTGCCTGCTTCTGCCCGCACTAAGTTGGTGTTACATTTGGCTGGACGGTGGCCAGATGACGATGGATTTCTTGGCGGATACCGGAAAGATCGGGCATTTTAGTGAGACCACTCAAATTGTGTTGTTGTTTCTCTTCACTTACGGTTTTGCCAAGGCCGGTTTGATGCCCTTCCACTCCTGGTTGCCCGGAGCGATGGTTGCACCCACCCCCGTTTCTGCCTTGCTTCATGCTGTGGCTGTGGTGAAGGTCGGTGTGTTCTGCGTTTATCGAGTGTATGCAGATATTTATGGGACGGAAGTTCTCTCCAAAATCAGTGGAGAGGAGTGGGCGATGATTTTGGCTTCGGCCACCATTCTGATCTCCTCTCTGATAGCCCTTTCGCAGGATAACCTGAAGCGTAGGCTGGCCTTTTCCACGATTGGGCAGCTGGGATACATTATTCTGGGTGCGGCGATTGCCACCGACCGGGGGCAGGGCGGGGCGGTCCTGCATATTGCGATGCATGCATGTGGGAAAATCACATTGTTTTTCTGTGCCGGTGCTATCTTTGTGGCCACCGGGAAGAAATATGTTAGCCAGTTGCGTGGCCTTGGTCGACGGATGCCGATCACCATGGGTGCATTTATGATCGGTTCACTGAGCGTGATCGGCTTACCTCCATTGGGCGGCTTTATCAGTAAATGGTACTTGGCATTGGGTGCGTTGGACCGGGATGCTATGTGGGTGGTGGCGGTTTTATTAATCAGTTCTTTGCTGAATGTTTTTTATTTATTACCGGTCGCAGTTACGGCTTTTTTCCGATCTGAGGATTCCGAGGAAGGAGAGGAATCAATCAAGGAAGCACCCTGGCCCTGTGTTGTGCCATTGGCCTTCACCGCGCTTGGATGCTTTGCGCTTTTCTTCTGGTCAGATGCATTACTTAAACTTGCAGGGGTAACGCCTTAAATTTATCAACCATGAGCAAAGATTCTAATTC
>JBMYOA010000445.1:0-1161 GCA_049598825.1 Opitutales bacterium
GGAAAGGAATATAATAATATCCTCCGGTTTTGTGAAACATAGCCGTGGATAGAAAATCTTCCTTGGCTCCTTTTAATTTCCGTTGGTAATGCCCATCGACTTCTCTTTTCTCAACAACTACAGCATCCGGAAATTCCCTGCGGTTAATAGCATCATGCATATCATATATATGATCACCCATTAATCTTCTGGATTCACGTTTACCCCCCACATAAGCAACCCATTTTAAACGATTAGGAGCATACTTAGGGTTTTTCTTTGCATTAGCAAAAGAGCCAAAAATAGCTCTTAACATGTGGTCACGAATGGCTTCCGCATCATCTATTTGATTAAGATTGTTATCTGAATATTCCCAAAACCATTCTCCTTTGGAAGCTGCATACTTACCGGCAACTGGCATAGCCCATGGAACCTTGGGAAAGTCCTGTCTTTGAGTGGTACGTTCACTATTCCACAATACACTGGTTCCCATAACCCGATTATCCGCTTCCTTCGGACTCCAAAGTTCACCGTACTTATCCCATCCTTCATTATGCTGGGAAGCTGCTTCACGACCGTACCGGTAATCTGCACCGGCCCAATAACCCAACCAGCCATCCCCGGTGGCATCGATAAAGACTGGAGCACGAAATCTTTTAATTCTCCCATCCTTAACTTCACGTGCTTCCACACTTAAAATTTTATCACCCTGTTTTTCGATACCACAAGCTGTGTGATGAGCAAACAAATCAACGCCTGATTCGGCCATCGTCTTTTCCCTTTTGACTTGATCGATTTTTGCTTTCTGATCTCCATTGGGATAATGGTATGTATCTATCGATTTTAAAATGTCTGAACCGTATCCATGGATGCCAAGCGTATGAACACGAATTTCCTGACTTGCGTTTCCTCCAAACAGCGGACGGTCCTGAATCAGTGCGACTTTTAACCCCTGAGAGCGTGCCGCGAGTGCGGCACCACAACCAGACATACCGCCACCGACGACAACTAGATCGAATGACAATTCTTCGACTTTCTCCTCAGCACGACCTGAAAGCTCATCCTTCCAATCTGATAATTCCTTTAGATCATCATCAGGCAAAGAAGGATTAGATTCCTGAGTGAAGAATATGGCATCACATCGCCCATCAAAACCAGTGAGATCCCTGAGAGAAATCTTGG
>JBMYOA010000446.1:0-1160 GCA_049598825.1 Opitutales bacterium
GAGGTGGCCACACCAGTTGGTGAGACCAAGATCTCCAGAAGATAGGATGGCCAGGCTCCATCCCTAAGTGGCGAACGCTGAAACATGGGCCAGTCGGATGAAGCGGGACCAACGCCCACATCCAAACAATAGAGCCGGTTATCGAAGCAACCATAATACAATTTGCCGTCTGTGCTCAGGGCGAGCGAAGAATCCACCAGTCCTCCAATTTGAAATGGACAATCGGTCTGATTAGTGTCCCATGCCTTGGTTCCATCTGGATCAAAAGCAAACAGGTGATTTTCGCCTCCTCCAGTATATCCAATTACATAAGTCCTGCCATTTTCATCCACTACCGGGCTTGAGTAAAAGACATCTCCGACAAATGCATCCCAATTTAAGTTACCTGTGAGCGTGGATAACGAGCGAAGATATCCATCGCGGGAAACGAAAAAGACTTCATCATTTATTCCCAAGACAGGAGATGCATCCACCCGATCAAAAGCGGGGAATGACCAGTTGAGAGATGCACTTTCTCCATTATCTCTAATGGAATAGCAGTTTCCGTTACCGGAACCAAAATATATATTACCAGAAAGATCTAGAGCAGGGGAGGAGAGAATAGACTTATTGGTGTCAGTTACAGTATCTACCGTGTAGGTCCATTTACCGGATCCATCTGGGTTTACTGCGTGAAAAGTTCCGTTTTCATCCCCAAAGTAAATCGTTCCATCCTGACCCAACGCTGCGGAGGAGGTGATCGGTTCCCCTGCAAAATATTCCCAGGCAACCGAGCCATTGCTCTCAAATGCATAAAAGATCGAGTCCTTGGAACCGATATAAATCTTTCCGTCTGCTCCGATAGCCGGGCTTGCCACTATATAACTATTGGTTTCATACTCCCAATTCTTGTTTCCGTTGTCAGGGTTAAGGGCATAGATTTTGTTATCCCAGGAACCGACATAGACGGTGCCGTCCGGACCTATTGATGGAGTTGAGTCAACCCAGTTACCTGTTTCAAAAGTCCACTTATTTGTACCATCGGCATTGAATGCGTGGAGCATATTGTCATTTGAACCGATATAGATCGATCCATCGGCAGCAATGGCGGGCGAGGAAAAAATGACTCCTCCTGTCGTGGCATTCCAATCCATGGATGCATGTGAAAAAGAATTTGCAGA
>JBMYOA010000447.1:0-1160 GCA_049598825.1 Opitutales bacterium
GTAAGAGGCTCAAAATATAAGCGGTCGGAAACATCGTAATCGGTGGAAACGGTTTCGGGATTGGAATTGACCATGACTGTTTCAAAGCCCGCCTCACGCAACGCGAAGGAAGCGTGAACACAACAGTAATCGAATTCAATCCCCTGCCCGATACGATTGGGACCTCCTCCAAGAATCATGATTTTCTTCTTATCCGAAGACTGCATTTCATTTTCGTCCCCGTAAGAAGAATAGTAATAAGGAGTATATGCCTCGAACTCAGCGGCACAGGTATCGACCAGGCGATAGGTGGTGCTTATTCCTAATTCCTCACGCTTTTGACGGACTTCCGAAGGTTCGCAGGACCAGAAGTCAGCCAATTGACGATCGGAGAACCCGGCCTCCTTGGACTGGCGCATGGATTCATAATCCACGGAATTTAAATCAGACGCAGCGATCTCTTTTCCAATCAGGAAAATCTGCTCGAGTTGTTTTACAAACCAGGGATCGATCCCGGATTGTTCGGAAATCTGCTGAGCGGTGAATCCCTCTTGAAACGCTTTGTATAAATATTGAGGACGCTCGGCAGAAGGTCTTTTCACTCCGGCACGAATGGCGGATTTGTCCAATTCCTGATCCGCCAGTTTTCCGGCTTCGAATCCTTTCAGTCCAATCTCAAGGGAACGCATGGCCTTTTGAAAAGATTCCTTGAAGGTGCGACCGATCGCCATGGCCTCCCCCACTGATTTCATCGCGGATGTAAGAGTGGAATCGGTGTCCGGAAATTTTTCGAATGTGAAACGGGGTACTTTGGTGACCACATAATCAATCGAAGGCTCGAAGCAGGCGGGCGTTTCCTTGGTCACATCATTTTGCAATTCATCGAGGGAATAACCAACGGCCAATTTGGCCGCAAATTTGGCGATGGGAAATCCGGTCGCTTTCGATGCGAGGGCTGAACTGCGGGAAACCCGTGGATTCATCTCGATAACCACCATCCTGCCATTCTCCGGGTTGGTGGAGAATTGGATATTACTACCACCCGTCTCCACTCCAATTTCACGGATGCAGGCAAAGGAGGCGTCCCGCATGAGCTGGTATTCCTTATCGGAAAGAGTCATCGCGGGAGCGATGGTAATGGAATCACCAGTGTGCACACCCATGGGATCAAAATTTTCAAT
>JBMYOA010000448.1:0-1158 GCA_049598825.1 Opitutales bacterium
ACCTAATGTCACAGCGAGTAACTTAGGAGCGAACCTCTCGAAGATTTTACTGACCACTTCTTCCTGAGGAAAAGGATCGCAACTATCTCTGGAGAGCCCAGCAAGCTCAAGTGCTTCAAAGCGATTTGGGG
The DNA here is from genome assembly GCA_049598825.1 of Opitutales bacterium. GTDB lineage: Bacteria > Verrucomicrobiota > Verrucomicrobiia > Opitutales > Seribacteraceae > Seribacter. The sequence continues at coordinate 132 of JBMYOA010000448.1, forward strand.
TTAATAAATCCGGGGTTGTATATTTCAACTGGCGACTTGGTTTCGGATCGATGGAAACAAAATTTGCATTCTCACGGACGAGGTCCAGAAGCTGATTAGTTACAAACCCTTTACCGTAATCAGATACGATTACAGCATCTGATCTACGAACTTTTTCGATCATTTCATTCCGGATTTCATTTAAGTCAGAGGAATAAGATTCCGGGGAAGACTCCCGGTCTACTCGACAAATTTGTTGGTTCGAGGAAGTTACCCTTGTTTTGCTTATGGTTGGGGCTGAAGAAAAACGAAATTTCGGATCCACATCGATTTTTTTTCGCTCTAAGATTTCTACTAATTCATCCCCTCTTTCGTCAGTGCCAAACCATCCAATCGTTTCAACATTTGCTCCAAGGGATTTTATGTTTAAAGCTACATTTGCGGCACCACCGGCTACAGACTTCTCCTCCTTAACTGCAAGCACAGGCACAGGAGCTTCTGGAGAAATCCTTTTAACTTCTCCAATCACATATCGATCGAGCATCACATCACCGATGACAAGGACATTTAGGCTCTTGATTCGATTGAGAAATTCTTTCATCTGTAAGTAGTGAAAAGAGGGATAATCATAAAAGCCAAGGTAATTTTGATAAGTTTAATCTTTTCCAATCTAGGATGTAAGGAAAGAAAAGATGACAATGAGATTAACACTACAGAAAGGAGCATAAATCATTTTTTTGATTTTAAAATTGGTGAGGTACCCCTAAAAGTAGAAATTGCTGCCCTACCGGAAGAAAGAGCAAAAGGATTAATGTTTCGTGAATCGATGGCACTCAATGAAGGTATGTTTTTCATATTTGCAGAAGGTACTTCTCAACGCTTTTGGATGAAAAATACACGCATACCACTTGATATTGGTTATTTATCATCGTCAGGAGTTTTACTTGAAATACACAAAGCTAAACCACATGACACTTCCGGTGTTCCATCACGATCCAATGACATCAAATTTGTTTTAGAATTAAATGCAGGTGCGTATAAAAAATTA
>JBMYOA010000449.1:0-1154 GCA_049598825.1 Opitutales bacterium
TGTAAAGATTGTCTCGTAACTTCCTCAACTTAAGTGTTAAAGTCCTAATTCTGAAAAGTTTGATGCGAATCATCTTTTTCTTTGCGTTCCTGCGTTAGTTCCTCAGTGTCCTAACTATAACTCCATATAACCGGAAAACAATAAAAAAAGACACAAAAGACACAAAAGACACACATCACACATAATAAATGAGTTGTATGAAATGTGGCATAATTCGAATATCAACACATTTACAACAATAAAAATGGCAACTATATGACACAATGACGTTTCAAAATAATACTGGATGTGGAGTAGTGGTTCAAAAGCCATGAAAAGAATAAAAAATGATGCATAAATTACCATAGTGCAAAAAAGAAAAATATTATGGAATTTTTTGAAAAAAAAAAAAAAAAAAATTGAAGAAAAAAATACTAACACAATCAAATTTCGCATACCAAGAAGGATTTATGAATAATGCGCGCTTCTTAGGAGTTCCTCTACTGTTTGACGTGATTTGCAAGTGCTATATCTGGTTGTTATGTTTGTGTTTGATATTTTTCCAAGATAAACTGCACCAAACTTCGACGTTTTTCTTTCAGATGCAATTTGATATCAAATTCTGCTTTAACCATACGTTCTTGGCTTGTATGATCTTTTTTTGAACCAAAATGATCCATTACGGTTTGTGTTGCACTGTTTTTTTATTTAAAGCGCTGCAAAATGTCTCAACTGAAAAAAAAAATACATCAATTAAAATTCTGGAATTTTTTTCATGAATGTTTATTTGTGTTTATTTCTCTTGAAAGCTCCATACTCTATTTATAGTTGCTTGTGGATGCCATAAGGAAGCACAGAAGTTGTTGTCCTTTTCTTTAACACATTTTTGTTGACAACACTATCATAATTGACCGTAAATGTTCTCTATTTAGTTTGTGTCTTTTTTTTGTGTTTTGTGTCTTTTGTGTCTTTTGTGTCTTTTTCGATTTTGGATTAGGATTTTTGACTTACTTTAGAAAGTGTTACGATTAAAGTTTCAAGTGAAATCCAAGTAAATGTGATGAATGAACAAAGTTAACACCTCGAACCGAAGACTACAGCACTTGTGAAGGTAGCTAAAATATCTAGCGATTCACTAAAAAATATGACAAGATTTTTTTTTTGTCCCGCACTGA
>JBMYOA010000450.1:0-1146 GCA_049598825.1 Opitutales bacterium
TTACTAATGTGACGGAATCTCCTGACGCTGGCGACACCACAGCGACTACGCTGGGCGGGTTCTTGACTGAGGATGTTACTACTTATACTTCCGATTATAGTACAGGAACACACGGCTGGACTGGGCAGAATGGCTCCCTCGTAGGCAATGAAGATGGAGTTTTCGGAAAAGATGATGTAGCCAAATATACCATAAACACCAGCACCTCATCGTTTCACCAGATATATAGAAGTGGGCTAATGCAAGAGGGAAAGACCTTTAGGGTAGAAGCTGATGTCTATTTTCCCGCGTCAAATTCGCACATAGATGGATTATCGTTTACTAAAGATTCGGACGTTTACGCTACTTTTTCTTCCCAACAAACAGACCAATGGATAACTTTATCTGCCGAGTTTACATACACAACAGCGTCAACGGTTCTGGGTTTACGCTTTAGAGATGGAAATTCTTTTACTATTACAGACTCGGCTGGGGATGATGTTGTATATATTCATAACATACGAGTAACCCAAACGAAGGCAGACGCACACGTAGTCACATGGTATGACCAAAGCGGAAACAGCAATGACGCAACGCAATCTACTACTGCAAGCCAGCCGAAGATTGCTGAGGGCGGTGCTTTGCTTGCTGATGGGCTTAAGTTTGATGGGGTTGATGACTCTTTTGAGGCACTAGATAGCAGTTCATTAAGCATTACTGGTGATATGTCTCATTTTATCGTTATAAAACCAGAGGCTCTTGGCGGCTCTGGGGGCAATGCTCATCCAATTATTGCCAAATACGACACTGATAATTCTAGGGAATTTGAGGTCAGGAACGAAGCCACCAATATTAGATACTTGGACTCGAACAATAGTGTTCTATTTTCTAACGGAATTGGGGTTGGCACATCTTCACTTATTTCACTTTTCAGGGAGTCCAACGCATCAATCAACCTAGCAGAGGACGGAACACTTGGAACGCCGGTTGCATTGACAGGCACCCAATCGGAAACTTCGGTCAGTATGCAGATAGGAGCGAGGCGTGGGCTTCCCCCCGCGTGGGACGGAAAGATTTCAGAAATCATAATCTACAACTCCGACCAATCACTGAACCGCCAAGCAATCGAAAAGAACATCGGTGACCATTACAGCATTACGACCCCTG
>JBMYOA010000451.1:0-1144 GCA_049598825.1 Opitutales bacterium
TGGAAGGACGAAAAAGGGAACCCGTGCGGGTCTTCGAAAAACAAGGGTGTGAAGAAGTGCAGACCCAGTAAGAAAGTTTCCAGTAAAACCCCAGTCACATGGAAAGGTGTCGGTAAGCGTAAGGCTGCCGTTGTAGCGGAGAAGAAAAGGGTAGGTATGGGAAAACGAACATCATCAATCCGAAAGAGAAAGACTAAAAAATGAGCAATTGCGGATGCACAAAATGTAAAACCAAAAAGAAGAGCAGAAAGAAGGTTAAGAAGAGATATGGCAGCAAGTAAGAAGAAGGGAACCATGAAGGGTCACACGATCAAGGGAGGACATAAGCGTCCTACTAAGAGCGGTGCTGGCATGACAAAAAAGGGTGTCGCAAAATATCGTCGCGATAATCCCGGATCGAAGCTTAAGACTGCGGTTACCGGCAAGGTAAAGAAGGGGAGCAAAGCGGCCAAGCGTCGTAAATCTTATTGCGCCCGTTCTGCTGGTCAGATGAAGAAATTTCCGAAAGCAGCCAAAAATCCTAATAGCAGATTGCGTCAGGCCCGTCGTCGCTGGAAGTGCTGATGGAAGATACTCAGCAGCTCCAGGATCTGATCCGTATTGATCCTGAGGTCTGGTTCAGCACATTTGCCGTAATCAAGGATAAGCGGGGTAAGGATATCAAGCCTAAGCCCAACACGCTTCAGAAGCGGATGTTCGCCCATTACCGTCAATGTCAAATAGAGGACAAGCCATGCAAAATGATCATATTGAAACCAAGGCAAAAAGGCGCGAGCACCTGCGCCCAGGCGCTTACATACCATCATATGAGAAAACACGAAAATCTAAGCGGCAGTCTGATGGGGGACATCAGCGGGACGAGCGACAAGGTTTTCGAAATATACAGAAGATACGCGGAAAATGACATGTTCCCATGGGATGAATCCGGCGGATCGATTGCCGATGGTGGATCGCTTGCTGATTTGATTAAGCTCAAGAGTAAGAGTAATTACGGTAAGGAAACCGCAGGATCAAAAAATGCCGGACGATCGGGAACGATCCAGGTTGGTAACATGACAGAGGTTGCATTCTGGCCTATGCAGGGAGAACGAGACCCTGCACTTGGATATCTTCAATCATTATACGATGGCGATAATGTTTCTCT
>JBMYOA010000452.1:0-1133 GCA_049598825.1 Opitutales bacterium
GGTGGACCTGGACCTGCGGGAGCTGCTGGCCCTGCTGGACCTCCTGGACCCACTGGAGATGATGGACCTGCTGGAGCTGCTGGACCTCCCGGACCTACTGGTGGACCTGGACCTACTGGCAGCGATGGACCTCCCGGACCCGCGGGACCTACAGGAGCAACAGGAGCTACTGGACCCGAAGGAGATGCAGGAGTAACAATTGCATTTGACACTGCAGCTTCAATTGCAAGTGATAGCGGAAAGACAACTCTTATTCAGGGAATTAAATCACCTATTCGAACTGGAGATATTTATTGGCATATTCCTACGGATAGGGCTTTCCGATACAATGGTTCAGGGTATACGGAGTACACGAGAATATCTACACCGACGGCAACGGGCTCAATTGCTCTTGACGCACCAAACAATCGAATCGACATCTTTGATGGATCAACTCTAAGAGTTCGAATCGGAAAACTTTCATAAACTTTAAGGCTATAAAATGAGACAAAATTGGCAACACTGGGAGGGAGCACTCTCTCCCGAACAATGCGATGAAATTATAAAAATATGTAGAAATGACTGCGTAATGCAAGATGGTACTGTGTTTAGATCAGTTGATTTTGCTCCTGATAAATCAATTCGAGACAGTAGTATTGGGTGGACATATAATAATAAAATAAAATCATATGTAGACTACTACTACAAAGAAGCAAATAGAAATGCTTTTAATGTTGAGGCAAGCTATATTCCTGCAGTGCAATACGGAGAATATACAGAAGGAAACTTTTATTCTTGGCACCACGATGTAAACTGGGAAGGAGATGCAGCTTTTGACAGAAAAATTTCACTTGTAATTCAACTTTCTGACCCCAATGATTATGAAGGAGGTGAATTTCAATTTAAAAATATTCAAACCCCTAGCGGATTTCGTACTCGAGGCTCTGTATTAGCGTTTCTTAGCTATAATGAACACCAAGTGACTCAAGTTACAAAAGGTATGAGAAGGTCTCTTGTAGCATGGGTTGAAGGACCAAGATGGCGGTAATACCTCCAAAAAATAACCCTTGACATAAAATGTCCCTTGAGCTATAATTGCATCATAGGAGAAAAATAAATGGCCGCAGCAAACTATGACCTGACAATTGACCAAG
>JBMYOA010000453.1:0-1132 GCA_049598825.1 Opitutales bacterium
AAGAAAATAATTTATTCGACCATGTCCAAAAGAGCGGTCGAAGCTTTGGAAGAACAACTTGGATTTTTGGGACCCAAGCGTTTGTCGGAAGTTGAGGCGGCACAGGATCGTGTAATTCAAATCGTTCGCGAACTCGAGGAGGATGAGGAAATCATACTCGATACAGGAGGCAGCGACGTTGTCGTTCAATAAATCTATAAATTTCCCCGCTCCCCCCAGCGGATTCAAGGTTTCTTATATTGGGAACCCTGACATTCCAGTTGAGGAATCTAATTCCGCCAGTCAGGAATCTTACAATCGCGGAAAGCAAGAAGCCACTAGCTTTTACCAAGCTGAAATCAAAAAACTACGGGAAGAAATCGCAGTTCAGCAAAATCAGCTTCTAGGAGAAATTAATCAAAAAGTAGTTTCTACTGTTCAAGAGTTAGAAGTAAGGTTGCCAGACTTAGTTATCGGAATCGCTGAGCGAGTTTTAGGGCAAGTTAAACTAGACGGGGAGGGGATCGAGCAATTAGTGAAATCAATGATAGCTGAATTTGCTGATGAGGATGAAAAGCTGGAAGTCTTCTTAAATGCCAAAGATTTGGACCTACTCAAAGGTCTGCGCCGAACAGAGGATGATGATGATTCATCAAGTGATGAAAATGAAGAAGGTTTTGCGAGTGCTATTGCAGGAATTTTTGATGGTCTAGATGGTGACGATGCTTTACTTAGCGAATATCCTGAAGTGAAGTTTTTTACAGATGACTCACTGGAAAGTGGAGATTGTCAAATTAAGAGTAGATTTGGCTTGTTGGACGGCAGAATTGCAACGAAATTGAGAAAAATCGAAGAGGAGCTTCGCGGAAATGATTGATTCTTTGCACGAGAGATTTTCCCTTATGGAGCAGGGAATCCGTGGCGTACGGACTACTGACAAAATAGGGACAGTCAAAAGGGTTACTGGACTAATTATAGAATCAGAAGGTCCGGAATGTTCCATCGGGCAGGTATGTTCGATTACATCCGATAGACACAACCAAAGTATCGAGGCTCAAGTGGTAGGCTTTCGCGAGAATGCAGTACTTCTTATGGCTTTGGAGAGTGTTCATTTAATACACCCAGGATGTAAAGTTGTTTCTAAAAAGAATTC
>JBMYOA010000454.1:0-1127 GCA_049598825.1 Opitutales bacterium
CCCGAAATGACCCCCAAAGAAATTCAGGATGCTACCGAGGATCAGGCAGAATTTGCCATTCAGGCAGCAAATATTCTTTTATTTGTAGTGGATGGTCGAGAAGGACTACTTCCGTTGGATGAAACCCTCGCAGCCAAATTTCGCAAAATGGGGAAATCGCCAGTGCTCGTCGTTAATAAAATAGACGAACCCGAGAAAAATTACTCCTCTTCAGAATTTGGAAAACTTGGCTTTGAGCATGTGGTTTTAGTTTCCGCGGAACATGATCATGGGATTGATGTACTTTCACGGTTATTACTGAAATTACTTCCGGACCTTCCACCATTGAGGGAAGGCGACAGCGATTTTCGTACAAGGATCGCGTTTATCGGGCGACCTAATGTGGGGAAATCTTCTTTATGTAACCGATTGCTTAATATGGAGCGATTGATTGTCAGTGATGTTCCCGGTACCACGCGTGAAACCGTTGAGTTGGATCTGGATTATGAAGTCGGAGAAGATCAAGAACCCTGGAAATTTAGGCTTTTTGACACGGCTGGTCTTAAAAGAAGGAAACGGGTAGACAGTTCCTTAGATTATTTTTCCGCGGTACGTACCAAACATGCCATTGAGGAAGTGGATATCGTTTTCCTTGTCTTGGATGCAAGGGAAGGGGTTACCAAGCAGGATAAGATATTAGCAGGTCATGTGCTAGAAGAGGGAAGGGCGCTCGCGATTCTCGTTAATAAATGGGATCTAGCATTAGAAAGCTTTAGAAAAGATCCTCTTCCAGGGTATGAGGATGAAAAAGATTTCCGTAAAAGTTATCTGAAGTCTATTCGCAAAGAACTTTTCTTTTTACCAGATTCTCCAGTTTGTTTTGTTTCTGCCCAGACTGGACATGCAATCAAAGATTTTCTGCAAATGGGCCGTGACTTGAATACAAGATTGGACAAATCGATTTCAACCTCAGCCCTTAATAAATTAATTGGCGAAATGTGGGAACATCGTCCACCGGCTAAAATCAAAGGAAAGAGATTTAAAGTATTTTATGCCGTACAGGTGGAGAATCGACCTTTTCGGATTAAACTCTTTTGCAATCGTGAACATAAGCTGGGAGATCCTTATCGTCGGTATTTAGAAAAAGG
>JBMYOA010000455.1:0-1124 GCA_049598825.1 Opitutales bacterium
CTCTATTTTTTGAGGTATTCCCGGAGGGTGGGTAAGTTACCCACTTCTTTGAGGATGGGTTTTGGGTTCTTGGAATAAGCAGGGGGGCGGAGGTTGCCTGCAATGCTTGCGGCGTGTTGCTCTAAAAGTTGATCGAGTTCCTCGACCATTTTTGGCATTGTTTCAGCCAGATCCTTTTTTTCGCCTAGATCCTTGGATAAATCATAGAGTTCTCGAATAATTTTACCCTTCACTTTTTTCTTAACCAATTTCCAGTCTCCCTTTCGGATACCGTCCACTTCATAGTAATGGATCTTGTGGGGTGACTTTACACCCTTTTTGCCTAGCAGGATTCCATCGATGTTCTTGCCGTCAATCTTGCGGTCGTTGGGAATTTTTGAGCCGGTCAATTTTGCAAATGTAGGAAGCAGGTCAGTGGTTACCCCAATGGCTTGAGTTTTTGTGCCTCCTTGGATCGTTCCGGGCCACCAGGTAAGGGTAGGCACACGCATATGTCCCTCGTATTTGGGACCACCTTTTCCTCCACGCAAGGGTCCCATACTCATGCCGCCGGCTCCGCCATTATCGGAAGTGAACATGACCAGGGTGTTCTTATCCAACTTAAGGCTCCTTAATGTATTGAGTACCCGGCCAATGCTGTCATCTACCTCCTCGACATGGGCACGATTCACATTTCCCTCCGCTCGTTGAAGAAACTTGGGTCGGGCAAACCTCGGGTTATGCACATGAGAGTGGGGAATGAAGCAGAAGAAGGGTTCCTTTTTATTTTTTCTTATAAACTTGATCGCTTCATCAGTAATCACCTCCGCCAAAAGTGCCTGATCATAGTCATCCGAGACATGGGCAACTGCTTTCTTTTGAAGCATGATGGGAAGTGGCTCGTAAGGACCGCGATTGGTAACCGGATTCCCCCTTTTGTTCCCCGGCCACATATCATTGGAGTAAGGGATTCCAAAATAGGTATCAAAACCTTGGGCAAGCGGCATAAATTCTGGTTGGTCTCCGAGATGCCATTTTCCAAAGCATCCGGTTGCATATCCATTTTCCTTAAGCATTTCGGCTATGGTGATTTCACTTGGGTTTAATCCACGATGATCTCCCGGGAAATTGACAATGAAACTGGG
>JBMYOA010000456.1:0-1124 GCA_049598825.1 Opitutales bacterium
ATCATCGAGTTGTTGCCTGAGTAGGTCTCGGGTTTTCTGAAATTCCTTAGCATCGGCAAGGTTTCTGAGTTGGTGTGGGTCATCGGAAATATGATAAAGCTCTTCCGCAGGACGCTTCCCAAAAGACAGATCTGCAAACTTGGAATACTTGGGATCATCCATCATTACCGTTTTAGTCGGAGATGGATCCACTTCTCCGTAGCGAATATGACGAACACAATGTTTTCGCTCAGGAGAACCTGCCGGCCAGCGATCAGGATCAAAGTTACGGATATAGAGATACTCCTTCGTACGAATCGCACGGCACGGATATCCTTTCCCTCCTTCCCGACAACCGGCATGTCTTTCCATGGCAATAAAGGCTGCTTCCCTTTTTACTTTGGTCTTATCCTTGAAAATATCAGTCAGTGCTTTCCCGATCATCATTTTTGGAATCGATATGCCAACGGCTTCCAAAAAGGTGGGAGCCAAGTCACTCAAGTTTACCAATGCATCAGAAACCCGTCCGGGTTTTCGAATCCCTTTAGGCCAACGAATGGCAAGGGGAACATGAGTACCGGCATCGTAAAGACTCGCCTTGGCCCGAGGAAAAGGCATGCCATGATCACTGGTGACCACGACGATGGTATTGTCAAGTTTCTCAAGCTTCTCTAGCGAGCGGATGGCCCGGGCGACCATTTTATCAAAGTGTTCAACTTCAACATAATAATCGAGGATATCATTCCGAACGATTGAATTGTCGGGAAAGATTCCTGGAACAATTACTTTGGACGGATCCTTGCCGATGCGTTTCCCGGCTCCGAGCTCATATCCCCGGTGAGGCTCACTTGTTCCCAGCCAGAAGCAGAAAGGTTGATCCTCTTTTACCTGCCCGAGAAAATCATCAAAGTTGGCAGCGTAGTCCGTATTTCTGATCCATTTAAAGGAGGGCTTTAGCTTTCTTTTCTGAAATTCCGTGCCGGCGGGATTAGCGTCACGCCCACCCGCAGAGAGACGCCCGGGACTCCAGGCTTTCCCGGTAAAACCGACCGAATACCCGGCCTTGGCCAAGACCTCCGGGTAGGTAATAAACTTCTTTGGCAGTGTGCTCCAAAGGTTACCCGCTTCTTCCAATCGCCAGATAG
>JBMYOA010000457.1:0-1122 GCA_049598825.1 Opitutales bacterium
AACTCATTTTCTCTTTTGATCGTGATGTAACCATCACTTCAAGCGTTGTATCCTATTGTCATATTTTTAATTTTGTTGCTCAACTGGGTAATCCTGTCGGGCAAATTTGACGCGTTTCATTTGGGCTTGGGAGTGATTTCATGTGTGGTTGTAACCTGGATTTCGCAAGACCTGCTCTATCACGATAGAAAAAAAGGAGCATCCGAGCGCTTACGGGAAGCGTGGGCCTTTCTTAAGTATCTGCCCTGGATTACCTGGGAGGTGGTAAAGGCCAATCTGCATGTTTTCAAATTGGCGATGACCAAGGAGGGGTATGAGGAAATGTCTCCACGGGTGGTAACCTTCGAAACTTATCTCAAGACAGATTTTGCCAAGTTTGTACTCGCTAATTCGATTACTTTAACTCCCGGAACCATTACTATGCTGATCAGAGGAGATGTCTTTCATATTCACACCATGAGCCAGTTTCTGGAAGATGATCTGCTTACGGGAGGGATCGAAAGAAAAGTGGCTGAAGTCTTTGAACCCGAGGTTTTACCCCAAAAATGACTGAGTGGTTTGCCATCGTTATGGGAACGAGTCTTTTCGTTCTAATGATTCCTGTGATGTATCGGATTTGCAAGGGCCCGACCGGTTTTGACCGCATCCTGGGAGTCAATGTGATTGGAACCAAGACCGCGGTATTACTGGTGATTATTGGTACTTTGTACGAGCGCGTGGAAATGTTTGTGGATTTTGCCCTGACCTATGCACTTCTCAACTTTGTGGCAGCCATCATTGTGTCGAGATATTTGAACCGGACCATCTCACTGAAAGAAATGGAAGCCCGTGAAAAAGAAAAAGGGAGGGCCAAGGCGTAGACATGGATTCTTTTCTTACTAATGCTTTAGCCGTATCTGTGGAGGGTGGAAACGATGGGTTTCTGCTGCTTCAAATCCTTGGTTGGGTATTAGGAATTCTTGGGTTGGTGTTCTTTTTGGGTTCCGCAGTGGGGATGGTGCGGTTTCCGGATTTTTACACCCGGATGCATGCTGCCGGAAAAGGGGATACTCTTTCCACGATGTTGATGCTTGGTGGGTTTGGCTTGGTCACCATGGAGGATTTTTCGATCGGAAGCTGGCT
>JBMYOA010000458.1:0-1117 GCA_049598825.1 Opitutales bacterium
GCTCCGATCCGAATATTTTGATCGATCGTGAGACAGGTGAGATTTTGGTTTCAGCTGTGTGGACACACGGTAAACCGAATACCCACCAGTGGGTTGGAAAAGGATCAGAGCCAGGGCATTCAATCCACAAATCTTCCCAGTTCATGATGGTGCGATCGAAGGATGATGGGCTGACCTGGAGTGAACCTGAAAACTGGACCAAAAGACTGAAAGATCCAAAGTGGTGCCTGTTTGCCCCTGCACCTGGGAATGGGATCAATTTGATGGATGGTACCCTTGTGATGCCCACACAGGGAAGGGATGCAACCGGACTTCCATTTTCCAATTTTATGTGGAGCAGGGATCATGGTAAAAGTTGGACCTTATCGAGCCCAGCCCGGGATAACACCACCGAGTGCTCAGTGGCTGAGCTTAAGGATGGGTCACTTATGTTAAATATTAGGGACAACCGAAACCGGAAAGATAAATCAAAAACCAATGGCCGTGCGGTCAGTGTAACTGAGGATATGGGCAAAACCTGGAAAGTTCATTCATCGGATCATGGAGCCCTGCCTGAACCGGTCTGCATGGCCAGTCTAATATCCCATGATTTAAAAGATGGACGGCGGGTACTTTTCTTTTCTAACCCAAACAGTAAATATAAACGGGAAAAGATGACTGTCCGAATGAGCTTGGATCAGGGAAAGACCTGGCCTAAGTCTATCCTGCTCGACCAAAAGGGCGGGGCATACAGTTCGCTGGCAATGGTAGATGATGTAACCCTTGGAATACTCTACGAGTCATCGGTTGCGGATATGGTCTTCCAGAAAATTAAGCTTTCCGAATTCGGGCTGTAGTCTAGTTTGCAACTTTATTGATTAACTGTCGTTTATTAAAGGTATGATATTAAATGCCCGCTTTGCCTCTTTCATATTATCAATCTTTCTATTTGAAAGTTTTGTATGGTCACAGGAACGCAGGCAGGGAGGGCGTCCTCCGGTTCGTAAACATACCATCACTGAAAGAGGGGATCTAAATCTTATTCCGGCAGATGATAAGCTTCCCTACAAGCAGGAAGCGAAATTTAAGAAATCGAATACTGAACGCCTCGTGGAATCGAATGCCATCCCGGAACATA
>JBMYOA010000459.1:0-1114 GCA_049598825.1 Opitutales bacterium
CAAACTTATCCTGAAAAATTTCGATGCAATGAATATTCAAAATTTTTTGCTTGTTTTACACAAACGCTTGTGCAAAAGAAAAGTATGGGTAAACAAAGTGGGGTAGGGGAATCTAATTTTGAAATTTCAGGTGATCGGGTGGGGAGTCGCCTTCTTCAGGGTGTGGAAAGAAGGATGAGATCTCCTCGCCCGATCCCATCTGATAAGCAGGAGAGAATTGATCGGATTCTCAAAGAACTGGAGGATTCATCCAACCGGATGGAACGAATTCTCGGGGTTTTTAATCGAATTAACCGGGGACTGTGACCGAGAAACTACAAAAAACTCTCGCCAAGGTGGCTTCAATGATGGGGAGAAAGGGGGGCAAGTCCGGAAAAGGGCAGGCTAAAATCCGAGGAAATGCTTCCTATTATCGTGATATGCAAAGAAAATCAGTTCAGTCCAGAATGGAAAAAGCGAAGAAATAAAAAAGGTTTCCTGCAGATTTTGAACCTCTTATTTACGCTGCCTCTCTTTGTTTTTCCGAACGGGTAAAGACAGGACTTGTGGGAGTGGAATCGCCTTTGGATATCCGATACCCATAAGCATTGAAGTCGGAAAGATCTTTGATGTTCTCTACCCGGTTGGTGATCAGAAAATTGGCCATGTAACCTCTGGCTTTCTTTGCATAAAAGCTAATGATTTTATATTTACCATTTTTTTCATCAAGAAAGGATGGGGAAATGATTTCTCCCTCAATTTTGGAAGCTTTGGCTGCCTTAAAATATTCCTGTGAAGCCAGGTTGATTACCATACTTGATTTTTGTTTTTTAAGATCCTGATTAATCGTATCAGCTAAACGCTCACCCCAGAAAGCATATAAATCCTTGCCCGCAGGATTGGCATATACGGTCCCCATTTCCAGTCGGTAGGGTTGGATTAAATCCAAGGGCTTCAAGAGGCCATAAAGACCTGAGAGTACTCGGAGTTTCTTCTGGGCATAAGTGAAATCAGACTTGGTAAACTCCCATGCTCGTAACCCTTCATACACATCCCCCTTGAAAGCTAAAATTGCTTGTTTGGCATTTTCTTGGCTATGGGTGGCGATCCACTTTTGGAAACGCTCCCGATTTAA
>JBMYOA010000460.1:0-1113 GCA_049598825.1 Opitutales bacterium
TACAAGTTCAATTCCACTTTCAGATATTAGTACTCCTCCATCAACTCCAACCCATTCAGATTATAAACCTCCTCATACTCCACCACCACCAATTGAAAATCAAGATGTTAACATGTATTTACATGCATCCGTACCTCAACTTCAACGTTTAATTACTCCATCTCCACAACCAATTCATGATGATATTAAATATAATGATTTATCTTATGATTCACCAACTGATTTACCATCTCAATATCCTAGTCCATCTCGACCAATTAGATTATCAAGTGGTTCAAAAACTGCATCTTTACAACCAGTATATCCAATACCTTCTAGACCAACACATATCGGTGAACGTACACCTACTGATAACGAATCCGGTGAATTAACTCCAAAATATCCAATTCCAACTCATACACATGAATCTCCACTTACTCCTACTCCACCAACTCATCCAACAATTCCACCAATTGATTATTCCACACCTTTAATTGTTAATGGTCAAACTAGATATCAAACACGTTATGTAAAACGAAAAGGTAAATTTATTTCTCAACCAACTCCAATTCCACGTTATCGACTTATGTCTTATTTTGATGAAAATAATCAACTCCAAGTAACAACATTAGATTTACAAAAATCCCCAGATCCTTTAAGTCCTTACCATCCACATTTTATCACAAACCTTCGTAATATGATACATCCATCTACTGAAAATCCACCTACTGACAATCCAACTCATGAAAGTCCAATCTCTGAAACACCTTTAGCAGAAATATCAGTCCCTCCAGCTCCATCACAATTATTCACATTATATAATCGTGATAAATTAGATTTAGTTAATGATCAAGATAATTTATTAAGTGATAATGATTCAAAACATAGATTTACAAATAATTATAATCAAAATATCATTGATGCAATAGACGAAAATGCACAATTTAGTCCTTCTATAGCATGTGAATCAAAAAGTGATCATGATGATGAAATTATGCAACAAATTCATGCACATAATAGACATATGGCAGATCTTTATCGTGATAGTGATTCAAATACTTCAAATGATTCAAATATTTTAAATGATCCAAGTGATTCAACACCTTCAAATGATTCAAATGATGATGAAAAACA
>JBMYOA010000461.1:0-1113 GCA_049598825.1 Opitutales bacterium
TTGATGTTCCCTTTTCAATGGGAGCCCATGCTTATGATCTTTTTCGCCAGGGCGGTGATTGGCTTCTCAGGGAAAAACTTGAACATGCATCATTGATACGAACCTCTTCCAACTCCTCGGCTAAAAGGTTGTATGATCTTGGCTTGGCCAAAGACAGGGTGACTGTTGTTCGCAGGGGCTTATCGAGTTGGCCAACGAGGAAGGCCTTCAAACTCTCTAATCCAAAAGTATTATCGCTTTTATGCGTTGGTCGATTAGTCGAAAAAAAAGGCTATTTCTTATTATTACGAATTTTAGAATTATTGAATCAAAGACAGAAAGTGGATTTTAAATTGCAAATAGTCGGGGGTGGTCCGCTGAAGAAGCCTCTAGAAAAGGAAATTAATCGAATTGGATTGTCTGCCAGTGTCGAGCTTGTTGGGTCCAAGTCCGAGCAAGAAGTGAGTGAGCTTTTTCTGAAAACCGATGTTATGTTGTTTACTGGGATTATCGCATCAAATGGTGATCGTGATGGCATACCAAATGTGGTGCCTGAAGCGATGTCTGCGGGTTGTCTAGTTTTAGCTTCCTGTTTTGCCGGTGCTTCTGAAGCTTTCATTGATGGAGTTTCCGGATTTTCTTTAAACCCAAATCATCCAGAGACTTGGATTGAATTATTGGAAGACTTTGCGGCCAATCCATCAGCGTACGACAAGATCCGAAAAAAGGCCCAAGTAGAGGTGAGAGAACGATTTGATGTAAACCGGACGGCCCGAAATTTGAGAAAAGCCTTTGAATTAGTTTTAGAGTCGAAGTAATGATTCCCCAGGTAAGCTTTATTATTTCTGTTTTCGACCAACTAGATTACACCAAAAGGTGTTTGAGTTGCCTTGAGAAAACATTGAAAGATAAGCTTACTTATGAGGTTTTGATTGTCGACGATGGCAGCAATGAGGAAACCATTGATTATCTCCATTCCCTGGAGGAACCTCACCATGTAACCTTTAATTCAGAGAGAAAGGGATTTGCTAAAAACAATAACTTGGCAGCGTCACGGGCAAAAGGTGAGTATCTGTGTCTATTAAATAACGATGTCTTTGTGGAGGGTGACTGGTTACTTCCTATGATTAAAGT
>JBMYOA010000462.1:0-1111 GCA_049598825.1 Opitutales bacterium
CCAAAGAAATAGAAACAACCTCGTCCTGGCCTCAATGGAGAGGCCCCTCCCGCAACGGAATCATCCCCTCCGAGTCTCTCTGGCCAGCTAAGATTGATCAAAATAGCCTCAAAGAAAAATGGCGAGTGAAACTAGGTAAGGGTTACTCAGGCCCTGTGGTTTCCAATGAAATGGTCTTTACCACTGAATCACTGGAAGAAGAGGAGATCACACATGCATACAACCGCAAGGATGGTAAATTGGTCTGGTCTGCTAAATGGAAAGGAAAAATGAAAGTTCCTTTCTTCGCCGCAAAAAACGGTAGCTGGATACGCTCCACACCCACCTTCGATGGTAAAAATCTTTTTGTCTGTGGTATGCGCGATGTACTGCATTCTTTGAATGCAGATACTGGGGAAATCAATTGGAAAGTTGATTTCGTCGAAAGATACGACACCCCCCTGCCTGCATTCGGGATGGTCTGCTCTCCTTTGATCAATGGAGACGATCTCTATGTACAGGCGGGCTCAGGGTTCGTTAAACTGGATAAAAGAAACGGGAAATCAATCTGGCGAAGCCTTCAGGATAAAGGTGGCATGTTTGGGAGTGCTTTCTCTTCGCCAGTCATTGAGGAAATAAATGGTAAACCACAGGTTGTGGTTCAGACGCGGACGGACCTGGCCGCAGTAAACCCAAAAAACGGAAAAGAATTGTGGAAGCAGCCAATCAAGGCATTTCGTGGAATGAATATTCTTACACCCACAGTCATTGGTAATTCCATCTTTACCAGTAGTTATGGTGGGAAGTCCCTTCTCTTCAATGTACAAAAAGAAAAAGAGAGTGAGCAGACACTTATGCAAACATGGGAGAACCGGCAGGAGGGCTATATGTCTGGACCGATCATATTGGGTGACTTTTGCTACATTCACCTACGCAAACAAAGAATCACCTGCCTGGATATGAAGACTGGGGAGACCCAATGGATAAGCAGTGAATCCTTTGGCAAATATATGTCGATGGTTTCCAATGGAAAAGAAATCCTCGCTCTCGATGAAGACGGTACCCTCTACCTGATCGACCCAAATCCGGAAAAGTTCGTAATTAAAGAAAGCCGTAAAATTTCTGAATCCCC
>JBMYOA010000463.1:0-1111 GCA_049598825.1 Opitutales bacterium
GGACGGATCCCAACATACGACGAAACCAAAGCCTTCCTTACTGATCGCGACCGTTCTTCAAAAAGAACCCGTCTGATTGACAGCCTTCTTTTGACAGAAGGATATGTCAGTCACTGGTTTCATTTCTGGGCAGACATCCTCCGTGCGAAGGACAATTTAGGCAATCGCATGTCAGGTGTACCGTTTGTCGATTACATTCGTGAATTTATCGCTATGAATCGTCCATATGATGAATGGGTCAAAGAAATGCTTTCTTCAAGCGGACCCTACTGGGAAAAAGGGAACGGAGGAGTGGGATATTTTCTTCGGGATGCAGGTATGCAACTTGATAATATGTCAAACACTGTAAGGGTTTTCTTAGGCACAAGTCTCGAATGTGCCCAATGCCATGACCACCCGTTTGATCGTTGGACTCAAAAACAATTTTACGAAATGGCTGCTTACACTGAAGGTGCAGGAAACTTACGTCGTCGTGGTGCAGAAAATCTAAACGCCCTTAATCGCATGGCTCGTACCGAGCAGCGACGCCTCGAACAAATGGAGCAACCAAGGCAAGCCCGACAAGTCCGTGATGCTGCTCGCGACATCTCAGACCTCGTTCAGGTTGGCTTGGAAAGTATGGGGCGTGGAAAAATCAAGCTTCCAAACGACTACCAATACGATAACGCCCGTCCCGGACAAGAATTGAAAGCCAAAACAATCTTTGGTTTAGCCACTGAGTTGGATTCAAATTTCCAGGCAAAAGGTTCCCGTTCATCATATGCCAATTGGTTAGCATCGGAAGCAAACCCTCGCTTTACTACTGTGATTGTAAATCGTTTATGGAAAGAAGTTTTTGGTTTAGCACTCATTGAGCCTCTCGACAACATGTTTGATGATACAATGGCAACACACCCAGAACTCCAATTACACTTAGAGAAAGTAATGGTGGCCCTTAACTATGATTTAAAAGAGTTCCTTCGCATTCTTTATAACACTCAGGCATTTCAAAGGATGGCCCCTCCTCGCGAAGTCATGTCTCGCGACGCTAAAGACACGGTTATGCCACCCGAAGTACAATGGGTGATTGCTGGACCCAATGCAAGCGACCCAACTCGTAACAGTGTACCTT
>JBMYOA010000464.1:0-1110 GCA_049598825.1 Opitutales bacterium
ATGGGAGTGACTTTAAACAAAGACGGGACACCAAGAAAAGTTGGTAGCGGCAAAACCAAAGGGGCTGGTTGCTATGAGAACATTTCTCTTCGCGATCTCCGCAAACTCGTGAATGAGAATGCTGAAGTTTCAGTTAGTCGCGTATGGCTTCGTAATGCCCAAGCGGAAAAGAAGGCACGATCTGTTCAATTTGACCTGCAACCTCCAAAGGTTAAGCCGGAATACATTGAACCGATTTCTGTCCCTGCACCTATCAAAAAAGTCAAAAAACCTATCGAAAAAGAAGTTTCAACCGAAGTTTCCAAAGAGATTTTATCTGATGATGCCGATGATTACGAGCCACCCCCTCTTTTTGCTTCTGACGCAGGGGTTCGTAATTACTAAGACAAAGGTTTAGAAAGGACTGGGCAGCGGTGCAAAGGGATCTGCCTCCGTGGCAGGCATTGATTCCGCTTCACCTGCATCCGGTAAAGGAGCAAAAGGGTCATTCATTTCAGGAAGATCACCCTCTACCGCAGGAACCGGAGCAAAAGGATCATCTGCTGGAGAATCTCCGGCAAAAGGATCAGTTGTGCTTGCTTCGGGTTGTTCAACCATCACGGGTTCCCCCGGATCGTTACCATCCTGCTCAACTTCGATTCCTGAAATCCCAAGAACCGGAGGTCGGGCACTGGTATCCTCTTCCCTGACCACTTCAATTTCAGTCGAAGGGGCTGCCTCCAAATCTTCCACTTTCAAATTGCGAACCCACCAATCGCGATAGACCAAATTTCCGTCCGCTGTGTACTCCTGAACGGCACCCCATCGCGAACCACCCACTTTCGGAACAATAAGCCTTCTTTCCTCATCGTAGTGGTGCCGGGCCAGCCATAGCTTTTCCACCATCGAAGGAGGATTAAGGATTAAACGCTGCTCTGCTGTAATTTCCTGTTTATAATTAGTTTTGGAACAGGATTGAAAAAATAAAACCAAAAAAAGTCCCAGAGCAAGCCCGGCAACTCTTGGAGATTTATAATTAATTTTCATGAAACAAATAACAAATCAACGCGTACTGGAAAGCAAGCGCAACTTATTGGAAGACATGCTAAAACATTCGATCTCTCCGGTCAT
>JBMYOA010000465.1:0-1109 GCA_049598825.1 Opitutales bacterium
CCGGCCACGACCGGTTCGATGCCGGCTTCCTGCAGGCGATAGAACGGGTATAGGGTATCTAGCGTTTCCGAAGCATCCCCCACAATGATGAGTACTTTTTTCATATACAGATTACAGTTTGGCTTTTGCGTAAAATAAGACCCTTGGATTCCTAGAGCCGCTGGAGAAGAGATACAAGTTATCTTGAGCAAAATAAAACTCACTGCCGCGTATTCGGTTATTCAATGAGGGTTCAGCGGAGGGGTCTATTAATAAGAAACGCTTGCCTGCCTTACCAACAGGAGTCAAAGATTTATCCAATTCTACATATTTTAAATTTCCACCTCTCCACGCGGTGTGATCCTGATAAAATAGATAATTTCTTCCTTTCCACAGTAAAAGGGATGGCCCGTAAAGATCGTTCCCTTCTCCCATAATCGGACTGACCAGAGGCGTTTTCAATTGAGTCCAATTTCTTGCATTTTTTGAATGGGCTAGCCAGACCGACCGAATGCCTTCACCTTCATCAAAACCTGAATAGACCATGATATACTTACTGTCATAAAGTTTTATTGGGTATTTGTATGTTCGGGAGTAAGTGGCGTTTCGTGTGCCAATATTTGCCGCTTTGATACTGACTCCTTCATGAATAAAGTTAATTCCATCCTGACTTGTCCATAATTCAGTTTGAGAATTCTTCTGATGACCCCACATGAAAAACCTTTTTTCTTCATCAATCCATCTTATATCCGGGGCGGATGGACCTTTAATGACCGGGTTTCCCTGATATTCCATCCACGGTCCGTCGAGGTTATCTGAATAGCTCATACTTATGGCAATATGCTTGTGCGGAGCATAGTATAGATAGTATTTGCCAAGTGGATTTTTGACCCGACCCTTGGTCTCAATAATGGTAGGATGTATCAGGTCATCATTGGGAGAATAATTCAGGTTGTCTGGGTGAAGGAAAACACCTTGGAATGTAAATTCAGGTAATGACTCAGATTTTTTCCCATAACTTACCAGAAACGTAAAAAGCAAGAGCAGCTGAAAAATGAGGGCCGGTGGCATGGGTCTTAGATTTTCTTGAGTTCGGCAAGCATTTCAAGCAAGTGTTTGATAAGAATTTC
>JBMYOA010000466.1:0-1106 GCA_049598825.1 Opitutales bacterium
TTTCGGTTGCTCATTAGATGCCTAGCCTTTCTCGCTGATACTTCCCTGAAGTCACATTCTCGCACCATTCTTGATGGTTGAGATACCATTCCACAGTTTGCTCCATACCTTCTTCAAAGGAATAGGACGGTTGCCAACACAGCTCGTTTTTAATCTTAGAGAAATCAATCGCATACCGATGGTCATGCCCCGGGCGATCCGTAACAAAAGTCTTCAATTGATTATGAGGTGCACCACTAGGATGGTGCCGATCCAAAATATTGCATAGTGTATCAATGACTTCCATGTTCGTCTTCTCTGAAGCTCCGCCAATACAGTAAGTCTCCCCCACCCTTCCTTTTTTTAGGACTGATAAAATCCCTGAACAATGATCTTCCACATGCAACCAATCCCTGATGTTTGACCCGTCGCCGTAAATCGGAAGGTTTTTTCCTTCACAGGCATTCAAGATCATCAAAGGAATCAACTTTTCAGGAAACTGATAGGGTCCATAATTATTCGAGCAATTGGTCGTGAGCACAGGCAGTCCGAAAGTATGATGATACGCACGAACTAAATGATCCGCCGATGCCTTGGAAGCGGAATACGGGCTGTTCGGTGCGTATGATGTGGTTTCACAGAAGGCAGGATCTTCAGGTTTTAATGATCCATACACTTCATCCGTGGAAACATGCAGAAAACGAAAGGAATCCCTTTTATCACCGGCAACTTCAGCTAGGTATGATTTCGTAGATTCAAGTAGTCGTAGGGTACCCACAACATTTGTATGCACGAAGGGTTCAGGACCATCGATCGAGCGATCAACATGACTCTCCGCAGCAAAATTTACTACTGCATCAACCTCGTAATCTTCCAGTGCTTGGAGCACCGCATTCCCGTCGCAAATATCTGCTTGGATAAAATGATATGAATTCTCTTGTTCCAGATCTTGCAGGTTTTCCGGGTTTCCCGCATAGGTCTGCTTGTCAAAGTTAATGACCTGATCGAACTCACCGCTCTTCAAAAGAAGACGTATGAAATTAGATCCTATAAAACCGAGACCTCCAGTTACTAAAATATTTTTCATACTGCGGCTACCTTAACCATTTTTTGCATGGATTCACGCA
>JBMYOA010000467.1:0-1101 GCA_049598825.1 Opitutales bacterium
TGTTCTTACGCACGCACACCAGATATGCCCCGTGGACAATTATCGAAGGAAACTGCAAGCGTTTTGCCCGGATTAGGGCATTGGATGTGACCATCGCCGCGATCGAAAAAAAGATCGCCCAGAAATCCAAGTAGTCCCGGTAACGGCTCTTTTGTTCCTGTTACCCGCGAGAGTATTTTACTTCTTATTTGTGTGCCTTTAACTCTTTAAGGTCCTCGATTCCTTTGACGGCAATCGCCTTATCTATTTCCGGCTTGGCCCCGCTTACGCCAATAGCCCCAACCACATGGCCCTGATAATAAAGTGGAATACCCCCTTGGACTCCCCGGATAACTTTTAAACTGCCAATATCCATGATTTCCAGGTCCCTGCCGTTCCGGGCGGGCAAATCTTCAGTGGCCACTCCTTTGAAGTTGGAGGTTTCGGCTTTGAACTTGGCAAAATCATAGAGGCCCGGATCCATTTTTTCACTTTTGGAACTGGCGAGAATCCGCCCGTCGATTCCTACGATCACAATCGCCACTTCCACTTTTTGATCCACTGATTCCTGATGGCAGGCACTCAGAATTTTGAGGGCTGTGGTGGTGTTTAATCTCGGTATTTCTTCTAATTTTATTTCCCCGTACGAGATCAGAGCAAAACATAAAAAGGTGGAAAAAATAAATCTCATGATATCACCAAGCATATGTTTTCCTTGCCATGCAAAGAAAAAAGCCCTTGCTAGAGGGGATACTCCTTTTTCCTGTAACCTCCTTTTATAAGAAAAACTATGAGCTCAGATACCCAAAACCATGCCCGCTCCGGAATGCTTGCCGGAGGAAATTGGATCATTGATCAGGTAAAGATCATTGATGTTTATCCCAAGCACGAACAACTCGCCAATATTTTTGATCAATCTCAGGGGACCGGTGGTTCTCCCTACAATGTACTCCTCGATCTCGCCAAGATGGGGGCAGACTTTCCCTTGCAGGGAGCGGGACTGGTCGGGCAGGATGCCTTGGGTGAATACATTATTGAGGACTGTCGTAAACATAAGATTGATCCTAAGTTTATTTCCGTATCTCCGGGTACCAGCACCTCCTACACCGATGTGATGACCGA
>JBMYOA010000468.1:0-1097 GCA_049598825.1 Opitutales bacterium
ATGATATGCCCAATGATATCAGCATTCTAAAAAAATTCTTTAAGAATATTAGTGTCCTCGGAAAACCTAAATTTTCAACCTTTAAATTATAATTTAAAATTCTTGAACCAGGAACTAAGTTTTTTTTGAAAAAAAATTCAAAACTTAGATTATAATTTAAGAAACTTAAATTATAATCTAAGTTTTGAATTTAAATTTATCATCTTGAATTATAATTCAATAGAATTCAAGCTACGTTAAATTATAATCCATCATCAAATTAAATTATAATCTAAAATCATTGAATTTATCGTTGAATTTCATAATTCAACGATAAAGTGAGTTGAATTATATTTAATTGTTTAAATTATAATCTAACACAATTTGGCATTAAAATTCAAATGGGTTAGATTATAATTCATATTTTGAACCATAATACAAAAATTTGGATTAAAATCCGGATCTCATGAATTATAATCCAGAGGTTTTTGAATTATGCTTAAATTATAATTCAAATAGGTAACAAGCAATGAAGTAGTTGGAACGAATTGTGTTCAAAGTGCACAAAATAAAACATGCCACCGAAAAAACGAAAAGTCTCCAAGAATCACATTGTCCCAGTTCAATTTGTGATATGTAATCAAATATTGAAAGGTAACAAAGAAACTTCTATCACACAATCAGACAGTATTGATGTTGTTGCTAGCACATGTTCTAAATTCAGTGATTTATCTTCAGAAGTAATGATACCTCTGGTGAATTTCAAAATTGCTGTACCTCAAGATTTCCACCAGGATGACTCTACTCTTAACTCAATTAAAACACCAGACATTCTTACTCAGATAGACCATTGATAGTCGTTACTAACATCAACAAAGCAATAAGGATACTAAATTACAATTTTTACACATATGATTCTTATTAGTAAATTTTAGAACTTTGAAAACCATCCTTCACCACAATTATTTTGCATGCCATCATAATTACGGGGGAAAAAATATAAGACATTTTTTTGGATCCCATCTTTTCCAAAGTTAGGTATGACAAAACATGATCCTACAAAAGTTCGTTCTGAAACAATCCGGTATTTATGTGGAACATTTTCAAATTGTACTTTC
>JBMYOA010000469.1:0-1097 GCA_049598825.1 Opitutales bacterium
TTCTCAATTTTGATGATTGTAAATAATAAACCGTCGTGCTACGGTTATTTATTTGAAAAGTTTTGGTAGAGATCAGGTTTTGAAAGCCTTGCAGAGACTCGGCGAGTTGGCGGATCAACAGTCCGCCCAATTAAATATCTGTATCTATGGAGGATGTGCAATGATGCTCGCTTATGATCGCAAAAGGATTACGCGCGATATTGATGCCGTTTTTTATCCTTCAGAAAAAGTGCAGCCCTTGATTAAGCAGGTAGCCGAGGAACAAGGATTGCCTGTTGATTGGTTGAACGACGATGTCCGTCAATTTCTCGCTACTCAGGAATCAAAAAGGACATTACCCATCGAGCTCCCTGGTCTGCAAGTGACCATACCTACCGCCGGCTATCTATTGGCGATGAAAGCCTTAGCCTGTCGACGGGCTCTCCCCGGATACAAAGGGGACGAGGCCGACTTACGCTTTCTTATACGCAAACTCGGGATTTCCACTTTTGATGAAATTCAGGATTGGATAGATAAGTTTTATCCGGACGATGTTCCGTCGGCGGGTGACCGTGCCTTTCTCGAGCAATTAATTCGGGAGGAAGCAAAATGAAGAAATCCAATAACCGCCCAACCACCTTGTTCGAAGTCGCGAAGCAGGCAAAAAGCCTGGAAGAGTTTGGTTTGCTTCTAAGGGATTGGATTCATCACATAACGAGGCGGGATGTAAGTAATCGTCCTGCCTTATTAAATGCCTTGCAGAAATTACCACCTAGCTTGAAGAAAAAATTTGAGCAGGGTGAAGTTGCGGATGCCTACTTGGCCGCCTATGCCGAATGGATTTCAGATCGGGCAGGAATACCCCGTCCATCTTGGGTAAAACAAAAGCACAGAATACTTGATGAACCTTGGTTTTCAGATAACGCCCGGGCAGTGTTGATGGTGGAGACGCCTGCTTCCTTCAGGCAAAGAGGGATATTTACAATTCCAGAAAATGTGGTTCGCTTGCGCCGAGGGCGTCCACGGGTCAGTGCAGAGCAAAAAAAGGCCAAGGCTCGTGCCCGCGATCAGCGATATCGGGAAAAAATTCGCCAAAAGTTAAATAAGCTCAAGCAACT
>JBMYOA010000470.1:0-1095 GCA_049598825.1 Opitutales bacterium
ACTACTTGCAAAGTTAAATACTCCGCTTTCGACTCTATCGATTATGAATTTGTCTCCCAACAAGTCATACAATGGGTGCAGGGTTTCGAACAAAGATACTCCCGTTACTTAGAAAATAGTTGGTTATCTCTTGTCAATGCGTCGGCTGGGGTAAAACCCATCCCGCTGACACAGGAAGATGTATTAACACTTCGAGCCGGCAGTTTTGCCTACTTTCAAAGTAACCAGACGATTGACCCATCCTGCCTCCCTCTCACCGCTCTTTGGCAAAAGGCAAAAGCAAAAAATCAAGTGCCGCAAGAACGTGAGATTAGCGAAGCCAAGGAATTGGTAAATTGGCAAAATGTGCAAATTTCAGAAGATGAGATTTACCTACCCTTCGAAGGAATGGGACTTGATTTTGGTGGTTTCGGCAAGGAATTCGCGGTCGATCAGGTATCTGAAAAACTGAGGAATCTAAACTGTGAAAACTTCCTGGTTGATTTCGGAGGAGACATTTTTGCTTCCGGTTTTGCCTCAGAAGGCATCTCATGGAAAGTAGGCATTGAAAAGCCACAGGGCACAGATCAACCTGTATTCGTCGCTAACTTAACCAATATGTCTTTGGCAACATCCGGAAATTACCGGAAATTCTTTGATTTAAATAACAAAAGGTATGGGCACACGATTGATCATCGAACGGGATACCCCACCATTCATTCAGAACTGAGTGCCTCAGTGATCAGCCCAAGCTGCCTCAAATCAGGTATCATCTCCACCTCTTGCCTTATGAGTGGCAAGCAAGCAGGGCTTCGAATGATCGATTCGGAGTGGAATGTTGAGGGCTGTATTCAGTCATTTGATTCTCCCCTTCTCAGCAATAAATTTTATCAATATATCCAAAATGAAAATCCTACTTAACTTCCTGATTATTCTTGTAACAGTTCTCACTGGTTGTACCCCAAAAATGACGGTTAGTCCCATGGAAAGATATCATCTTGCAGATATAGTAATGAAAACGGACCGCGATCCGCTTTCTCAGAAGATGAACGATCACGCTTATTTTTCAAGAGAAGGCTCAAGAGGAGGACGCGGAATAGGTGGAGGTGGTTGCGG
>JBMYOA010000471.1:0-1087 GCA_049598825.1 Opitutales bacterium
GCATGCCAACTGTAATTGGAAAGCAAACCTTCCGCAGTGGTTTGGTTTCGCTTGGAAGTGAGCCGGACGGGCTTGTCATACCCATGAGCCAACTTTTCATCGGGATATACGATAGCCCGAATAATTTCTTCGGCGGTTCGCTCTTTTCCCCAGTGAGTAAGGTCCGGCCCGAAACCCACGCCCACTCCTTCAATCTTATGGCAGATATAACACTTGGCCGCAGCCGTCTTTCCGAGTACGGGATCTCCCTTGAGTTTGGCAATTTCAACTGGTTCTGAAACTTTGGTAATTTGTCCGAGCTGTTGAGGAACCAGATAACTGTCTTCCATCATTTCACCCTCTAAGTTATTGAGATCTTTCTCAATAATTTCGTCCACTGTGATTTGGTAATAGTCTGCCTCAAATGCAGGTAGACTTGCCAGGGAGCGTAATTTCTTAATACGGTTGGTACGCTCCTGATCATTGCGAAAACTGGCAAAGGCCATCGCAAGAAAACGAAATTCATCCACCGGAGGTTCCTGTGCACGAATGCACTCGTCCAAAGCCTCGACAGCTTTGGGAGTATGAAGACGCCAGGCAAGGTTCTTGGCTTTCCAGCCCCATTTTGCTGGGTTTGGGAAACGGACTGATACAAGATGATCGTAGACCTGCTTTTCCTTCCCATGACAGGCCACACCCAAGGCCTCCAGGTAGTAACGGTTTCTACCGTCGTAGCCATCCATCAGGTTTTCAAGAATGGAACGGCAATCATCGAAAGGAACGTCACGAAGACTAACTGCAATTTCTCTCCGTAAATGTAAATTCCCGGAGTCTGCGTATTTCTTTGCCCGGGCCAGGGTGCCCTTTGGATCAGCATGGCGAAGAGCACGGTATGCCACAACCTGTAATTTTTCATTTTCTTCATTCTCGAGAAACTTTTCGACCACTTGGCTGTCTCCTATCTGAGCAAGTATCCAAAGAGCACGGGCTTCAAGAACAGGTTCTCCGGATACCTCTTCCAAAAATGTCTGAACATGTTCAAATGCGTCCTTCCCTTTTTTCGAAAGAAGATAGGCGGCGTGCGACCGAACATTGACGGCAGGATTCC
>JBMYOA010000472.1:0-1079 GCA_049598825.1 Opitutales bacterium
ATGGAGAACTTGGGTGCTGCCTGCTGAATAAGCCTTTGCCATTTAGCCATATTTGATTTGGGAGAGTTTCTAGAATTGGAGGCTGTTTTCCCGCCAAGGAGGCGACGGGGAGTAAATTCCTGCAAGCGGGGAAGTTTGGATTGTGCTACGAGGGAAAGAGCTTTTTGGGGAGATTCCAAAACCATGGGCTCCAAAGCAAGCCAGAGCATTCTGGGAATGTTGTTATCCTCGCGGTCCTGAGAATACTTGGAAAGAGCCCCAAGGATATCCCAGCGCTGGTCATAGGGGAGACGCTGTAATGCACAGGCCAGATACAGTCGAACGACGGGTGATTTTTCCGACTTTGCCATTTGTGCGAATTTCTCCCGGACAGTTGCAGAAGGTTTCTTTTCCTCGGTCAGCAACTGAACGGTCCATGCACGAATATACTCTTCAGAATCATCAAGCAAAGAAAGTGCATGCTCCTGACTGATACCTCCGGTGCAGTGAAGTGCCCACAAAGCTCGCAAACGTTTTGAAACCTTGGGGGCATCCGCCAACATCGTCAGTAGCTTTGGGTGGACTTTTTCGCTATCCAATTTTCCCGTGAGAGCCCGATGTTGAAGAATGGTCCGGGACTGCCGAACATACCAGTCATTGGAATGATTCTGTAATTCCACCAGTTCAAGATCCGATAAATTTTCGAGGTCAAAAGGCTTCGGCCCTTTAACCCCTTTGGGCATGATACGATACACCCGGGCAGAATTCGCAAACTTGATTTCGTTTCCACAAATGTTTTGGTCGTGCCAATCAAGAATGTAAACTCCACCATCCGGCCCGATCTCCACACTGAATCCCACCCAGGCCAAGTCATTGGCCATTAAAAAGTCATCCCCGTGCTTTCCAATAAAACTGGAACCCTTGGGAACCATGTAATCGATCAACACTGCATGTTCGTGTATGTTGCACATAAAAAGTTGATCCCGGTATTTTTCAGGAAAAACATCCGCCAAGTAGAAGCGGGCACCTCCGTGAGCAGACTTATGCGTATGATCGCGAATGGTCTTGATGTTGTCATACACATAGGGGTTTACATTCTG
>JBMYOA010000473.1:0-1061 GCA_049598825.1 Opitutales bacterium
GGAACTTCCATTCCAGCGGTCCAAAGAATCGCGTTGAGCATGATCTTTCGATAATTGTCATCCTGCCAACTGACATGATTATGCCCGCCGGTGAATCCAAAGCCCCGACCACCCTGTGGACGCTCATAGGCCCAGGCGACATGTTGACTCTCCCCGTTGGCCACCGCCTTACGCACCGATGGATTACCACTGCGCATTCCATCGGGACGCTTCAAAGTTTCCATGGGGGGAACATCTGTGAGAATGGGAGTAAGACCGGTTCGATCTTCTACGAAACGCATATGATAATACCACTCATCATCGACACTGAAAGGTTGAACTCCATTCCAAATTGGATGTTTGCGGGGTTTAAAATTTGGTTTCCAGTGGGGATTGACCGACCAGTTGAGATCACAGAATCCACCCATCCATTCAAGAAACTTATCTCCGGGGGCACCGCTAACCGCTTCAGTCGCCCAATGGATCATGATCACTCCGATCCCTTTTTTCATGAGGGCATCAAATTCCTTGAGTTTCGGATTTAGCACATGACCACCGTGCCCGGTGCAAAAAATCACGATGGTGGATGCGTCCTCGAGAACGGATTCGTCTTTGGGATAACCGATATCTTCCAAGACAACGGCTTCGATAGGTAAACCAGACTCGTTCAACCGTTTGGCCAGAATCATATTACCCGCCCGGTGCTCATGCTTCATCCGACCATGACTGGGCTTACCGGATATAAAAACCACTTTTTTATTTTGGGAAACGGATCCCTTCTTTAGGGATGTGAAAGGCATGGCTTGTACTTTAATCTCATGCCAGTAGCCCCATTCATTTCGCCAATCCGTAGGTTGGTTTTCCAATTGAAGATTGATCTCCTTACCGGCGTAAGGAGACAGGTCCACTTCATGGGTAAGCCATTCATCGCTAACAGTCTTCGAGGAGACTTCCTTGCTGGAAATAATTTTCCCGTTCACCTTTACACGAAGTTCCCAGTCTCCATGCGGATGATGACTCACCGTGACCCGCAGAACGGTTTTCTTATCATCTTCTATCTTCAGCTTTCGGCTAAGAACCGA
>JBMYOA010000474.1:0-1055 GCA_049598825.1 Opitutales bacterium
AATTGAACCGTCTTATCCAAATCACTTACCCGCATCCGGGTGTGCAGAAACTTTTCAACTATGCTCACTGTTTGTGGAAATGTTCCCTCAGGGAATCATCAAGGATACTTTATCTATATTAGCTGCACTGCATGCATTCAAAATACTGACAAAAGTTTGGTGATCAGAAAGACCATCTGTCTCAATCTCGACTTTCAATTCCGCCTCTTCCTTACTCTTTTGACCTGTTTGGATAAGAGTATCACGAAGTTTTTTGGTGTTAGACAGATTTGTGATTAATTGAGTCAACTCAAAAGGATCATCCACAGGAATAGGTGATCCATTCAAAGTGATCGTACCGTCTGAAAGAGAATTTATTTTAGCACTATCCATCGGAGTAATGCTGTCGTTACTCTGCGGCTTACCTGGAAGCTGAAATGACAACTGAGACTCGGGCTGAACAAGCATGGTCGTAACCATGAAATAAATAAGGAGCAAGAAAGTCACATCGATCATCGGAGTCAGATCAACTTCATCTACATCACCTAAAATTTTCTTAAATGCTTCCATGAAAAATTAAATCATTCAGGTCTTTCCAGGGCATTGATTACAACCTTGGACTTCTGACTAGCACCTCCAATTGCACGATAAACATCGAACATTACCGACTGAGGGACGGAGCCGTCGGCACGTACCGTAGTAGGTTTATTCGGATCACGAGCAATAACTTTAGGAATGCTGGAAAAATCAATAGGACGCTCACCATCATAAGGCACCTGACCTAACTCAGGAGAATCCTTAATCGTAAACATGTTGCTCGGCTCGGGAGTTTCCACCAACTTGGCGTTTTTCGCAACAGGCATGTCCTCAAGTTTCATGTACCGCTCCGAAATTTTGTTTGCCACCACCATGAAAAAGACAATCAAAAGGAAAACCACATCGATCATCGGAGTCAGATCAGGGCTGTCGTTGGAAGCTGGAGGCTCAAAACCTTTCATTATGAAAAAGAGAAGCTGATCAGAAAGTTAAATGGTCGAATTATCAGTAAGAGCTCAAACGGCGGGTGGTGCTTCGGG
>JBMYOA010000475.1:0-1052 GCA_049598825.1 Opitutales bacterium
TTTTATCAAAAACGTTTTATTTTTTCTTGTCCCTGTCATAATATGTTACGTGCTGATCATTCAGAGTGTAAGAAATATTATGGTGGTTCTAAACGTCAATCATTAGATGCTTATATTAGTGTTGCTTTGTCCTATTTAAGTAAATTATTGAATAAACAATGTTATTTATATCTTGATTTTTGCCAATCTAACACGTGTCAATCTAATAATTATCAATTATCTAATATTTTAATTTCTTTATTTATACATTATGGACGTCAATATTATTATCAATATTCATTATTAAATAATAAAGGTATTTATGAACGTCTTAGTTATATTTTTAAGCCTTCTCTTTCTAGATATATTAATAGTTTTCATTTAGTAAATAATAATATTTCATCAATAAATATAGATCGTAGTAATATTAATTTTAAACAAAATCGTATTATTTTATTAGAAAAATATAATTCTATGAATTTTTATTATTTAAAATTATTATCTCCTGCATTAAAAAATAAAATTAGTGAATATTATAATCAAGGTGGTTTATATAAACATTATCCAAGACATGAATATGAAAAACGTAATAAACTTTCCTTACCTGTAACTACTCATACTTTAAGTCAGATCCCATCTTTTCCTGCTACAGTTCCAACAGGTGCTCGATATGATACATTATGTCAATTTATTGTAGATACTGATGATTATGTATTATTACCTCCTACTCCACCAGCCTTTTATAATCCATTTGATATTAGTCATAGTTATATTTTAGATGACTATTTCGCAGAGGTTAATATTGATTATAGTGGTAATCCACCTTTAGTTGATTATAATACAGTGGTTACAGAAAAAGAAAAATTATTTCCCAATAAAAAATATTTAGCTTATGAGCGGTATAAAGATACTAGGTGTTTTTTTTGTCATAAACTTGGTCATCCTATAGATTTATGTGATGAGGTAGTTGATGTTGATGATATTTTAGATCCTGAATTACATCGTTTGGCTGTATTTGTTTCTACTTATGGTAAAAGACATATTGAACAACGTTTTGGTGATTATGATGAATT
>JBMYOA010000476.1:0-1051 GCA_049598825.1 Opitutales bacterium
GAAAATTGCCTTGTATCACCTAAAAGGTTTTCAACAAAAACTACGGCCTTTGTTTCATCAATCGGCAACCTCGGATAAATCGATCGCATTTCAGAAATTCTCTGACCAACACTATTCAAAAGTATTTGCCTACCCTCGTCTTCTCCCAGAGCCAATGAAACGACCATATTTCCGAAACTTTGCGGCGATTTTGATGCCTCCACCAAGAGTAGAAGAATGGGGGAAAGCATGAATAAAACTAAAGTTAAAGTGGACAGGATAGCGGAAAATTCCGAAAGACGATTACTGGGAAGATTCGATCCGACTTTTTGTACTAATCGATAAATTGGACGGTAGAAAATTGGATAGGTGAGAGCAGCCAAAGAAATGGCGAAAAGAATAAATTCAAATAATGGCTCAAAGGTGCCCCAAAGCGGAATAAGAACAAAAATTAAGGCGACGAGCAGAAGACCCCGCCTTTTCCAGAGGTGCCAAAAGGCATTTCTTTTAAGGGAAAGCAAATCCATGCCATTGTCGGAGTCATTATGATCTTTTGAATCACCGCTCATGACTTGGAACCAGTAAGTTGATCCTTATGACGGCATAGAAAAATACCGGTATTCGTTTTTTGCTTGGATAGTTCTTCAGGAGATCCCTCGAAGACTAGCTTTCCTCCTTTATCCCCACCTTCGGGTCCAATTTCCACTACATGATCCGCCAATCGAATGACATCCAAATTATGTTCGATTACCACCAAAGTATTTCCAGCATCACGCAAGCGAAACAATAAATCCATTAGTTTTTGCACATCCAACCAATGAAGCCCCGTGGTCGGCTCATCAAGCAAATATAAAGCCCGGCCCGATTGCTTTCTGCTTAACTCAAGGGATAACTTAAGGCGCTGGGCTTCACCGCCCGAAAGTGTGTTAGAGGGCTGCCCAAGTTTTAAATAGCCCAAGCCAACTGCATCAAGAGTTTCCAATTTAGCAAGAATCGGGGGTTGCTTGGCAAAGACTTCCTTAGCTTCCTCCACGCTCATTTCCAAAACCTCGGCGATATTGCGACCTCGAAA
>JBMYOA010000477.1:0-1050 GCA_049598825.1 Opitutales bacterium
GATTTTAAAGAGCTTGCAGAGAATTGGTTTAGCCGAATGGAATGGCTTCAAAAACTGCCTGCGGAAGAAAGAAGTAAAAGAATTCAAAAAAGACAGGAACTTTATTTTTACAGGGTGAGTGAGATTATGGCTCGCAGTGAGAAAATAAGAAAAAGCCAACCGGATCTAGTTCTTTGCATTCATCTCAATGCCGCACCTTGGCCCGACCCCGACAACAAGTCTTTGGTTGATAGAAATGATTATCATGTCTTGGTGAATGGATGCTACATGGGTGGAGAGATCGCTTATGATAACCAGCGTTTTGAAATGATCTGGCGCCTTCTTCATCGCTGGGAGGGTACGGAGAGATTGATCGCTGAGCATATGTCACAAGCCTTTTCCCAAGAAACTGGATTACCTGCCTTTGCCTACAAGGGACCTAATGCTTTGAAAGTTGGAAAGGTCGAAGGAGTCTGGGCAAGAAATTTATTAGCAAACCGAATTTATGAAGCCCCGGTTATTTTTCTTGAGCCTTATATCGCCAACTCAGAGGAGGTCTATCAACGAATCCAAGGAGTCGGTTCCGATCATCATGACACCAATCAGGGTCAAAGCCGAAAAAGCATCGTGCAGGAATATGTCGATGCAGTCGTGCTCGGCCTTGAACAGGCAGACAGTCAAAAATAAGATTTTTGCTTACTTGGTAAGGCTTGCTGTCACCATTTTCTTGGTGGCTTCAATGTTTGCTTCAACCGCGGCTTTTGGACCTGTGATTTTGATAAATACGGCACCTCCTTCTCCTTCAATAATCGCGGCCAGTAATCCATAGCCAGGATTTGGAGTCTTAGGTCCGAAAGGGCGGCCACTGAGAAAAGTGCCATGGGCTTGGGCGTAAGTAACCCGAGTCTTATTAATTGTTTCTGTATTCACTTTTTTGTCCTGTGGATCTTCGAACTGCTTCATCCACCTATCCACATTAGCCTGAATTCCTCCGGTATTTCCTGAACCGAAATAATAGAATACCACCTCTGCCGTTTTTCCGGAAGGGCTACTGGCACTGAACTGAGCTTT
>JBMYOA010000478.1:0-1047 GCA_049598825.1 Opitutales bacterium
CATATATTTAAATCTGAATTTAAATGGTTTATGAGTGGCGAAACAAACATTAAACCATTACAAGAAGCAGGTAATAAAATATGGAACAACTGGGCAGATGAAAATGGCGATCTAGGACCTGTTTATGGTCATCAGCTTAGAAACTTTAATAGCCAAGGATATGATCAATTACAGGCTGTAATAAAGAATATAAACGAGAAGCCTGACAGTAGACGTCACGTAATAAGCTTATGGAATCCAGCACAGCTTGAAGAAATGGCTTTACCTCCTTGTTATCTTTATTTTCAATTCTTTGTTGAAAAGAATAATCTACATATGTTTGCTCTGCAAAGAAGCGCCGACATATTTTTAGGTGTTCCTTATGACATGGCTTTATATGCTCAAATATTACTGTATGTTGCAGAGAAAACGGGTTATAATGCTAAGCGTTTAAATGTAAAGTTTATTGACGCTCACATATATAAAAATCAACAAGAAGCTGTTGAAGAGTATTTAGAAGAAGATTTTAATGGAGCTCCAACATATGGTTTTCATAACGGAGTTTTAACGTTAAATAATTATGAACCAGGTAAAGTTATTACTGCACCTGTAGCTGTTTAAAAATATGTATTATTTATATCACATTCCTGGTAAAAAAATCGGAGTTACACGTAATCTTAATAACAGGGTTACGGAGCAGCAAGGTTATGCACCAGGCGAATATGAAGTTTTATTTACAAGCGATGATATTAATTTAATATCTGACAAGGAGATAGAACTTCAACAGTCTTATGGTTACAAAAAAGATAGAACACTATATAAGAATTTATTTAAATCAAATATGAGAATAAACCCAACAGAACAAACAAGTACGTTTCCTGTTCCTTTAAATAAACTTAAAGGCAACCTTATGGACAATATAGGATTAGAATGGGAAACACCGGATTACAAATTCAAGCTAGCTAAAGAGCATGTGCCTTGGATAATGCAAAATGCTAAAACCTCGATGTTTAATGATGATCGAAGCTATATTTATAATAAGGCTTTTTATGAAGCCTTTTTTAATCC
>JBMYOA010000479.1:0-1046 GCA_049598825.1 Opitutales bacterium
TTTTGCTTATTTTTAATTTTCTATGCCGCATGGGGTAAAACACCTTCTAGGCCAAACATCTTGTTCGTCTTCACAGATGACCATGCACCACATGCGATCGGTGCATACAATGGTTGGCTCAAATCAGTGAATCCAACTCCCGTTATAGATAAATTGGCAAAAGAGGGTATGCTTTTTGTAAATAGTTTTTGCACCAACTCTATTTGCGGTCCTAGCCGAGCTGTTATTCAAACTGGCAAGCACAGTCATAAGAATGGCTTCATGAATAACGGAAATACTTTTGATTGGAATCAACAAACTTTCCCCAAACTTTTACAAAAAGCAGGCTACCAAACTGCAATATACGGCAAGAGTCACCTGAAAGGCGAACCTCTCGGTTACGACGATTGGGCGGTTCTCCCTGGTCAGGGTTTGTATTATAATCCGGACATGATTTTCCCTAATGGCAGAAGGAAAATAGATGGCTATTGTACGGATGTCGTAACAGACCTCGCAGTTGAATGGCTGAATGACAAGAGATCCAAGGATAAGCCATTTATGTTGATGGTTCAGCACAAGGCCCCTCACCGCAATTGGATGCCAGCCCTAAGGCATCTGTCCTTGTATGATGACATTGACATACCTGAACCACCCACCCTTTTTGACGAATGGAAGGATAATGCCCCAGGAGCACGTGTACAAGAGCTTGAAATAGATCGGCATATGGATCTGAATTATGATTTGTTTGTTGATTTAACACCTGAATTTAATCAGCCACCCTCCCAGAAAAGACAGGACCGTTCTGCCTGGCATAATATGAAAAGAATGACCCCTGAACAGCTAAAGGCATGGAGGGATCACTATGCCCCACGGGATAAAGCGTTTCACGAAGCTAATCTAAGCGGTAAAGAACTTGTCCGTTGGAAATTTCAAAGGTATGCCAAAAACTATCTGAGATGCGTCAAAGGCGTTGATGAAAGTGTTGACCGACTACAAAAAGAGTTGCTCAAGCTAGGGTTGGATAAAAACACCATTGTTATTTATTCCTCAGATCAGGGTTTTTACAT
>JBMYOA010000480.1:0-1044 GCA_049598825.1 Opitutales bacterium
CTGAAGGTTTTCGAGGCTTTGCCCTTCCAAGTCTGGAGATCCATTACTGCTCAATTGCACAGTCAATGTACCGGTTT
This sequence comes from Opitutales bacterium, assembly GCA_049598825.1. Taxonomy (GTDB): domain Bacteria; phylum Verrucomicrobiota; class Verrucomicrobiia; order Opitutales; family Seribacteraceae; genus Seribacter. Next base: position 78 of record JBMYOA010000480.1, read on the forward strand.
TTTCAGCCCCCTGTAAGAAAACTGCAAGAAAGAGAGACAGGTGTAAGACTAGAAAATATTTTTTCATTATTGTTTATATGTTAGCAGGAGAGGTTTTATTGATATTCAACTTCAGTATTCGCAAATAAATGGTCTGCGGTTTCAACTATTTGAATAAATTGCCAAAACCTTTTCTCCTAAATCGAAATTGAAGAGAGGCTGGTTAGTATTCAGTCTCAGTGATCTTTTTACCCTTTTCATACACGACTTCTTTTGTCACGGATCCATCCTCGGAGAACCAGACCTCCGTGCCGACTTTTTTGTAATTGACCCTGCGGACTTCATAATTTTTTGATCCGTCTTCTCGATATACAACGAGCATACCATCCATTTTGCCGTTCATGTATTCTTGATCATACAACTTCGATCCGTCCTCGCGGTACTCAATAGCCTTACCCTCAGCTTTGCCTTTCACATACGGCATCTCTCGGTACTTGGATCCATCTTTTCTATATGTAATGCTCATACCATTCGCTCGACCATCCACATACGGGGTTTGCAATCGCTTCCACCCCTCATCCTCATCAATGGTGGGACGGATAAATTCAATACCACCGGGCACGAGTTTACAGTAGCGAATCATCGTACCGGTAAAAGGTTCAGTCTCACCTTTGACATACTTTACTCGCTCACGCTCTTCTAGATCTTCGTATAACACCTCGCGGATTTCGGGAACAGGCATTCCCAAGCGAAGTCCGATCCATGCTTGCTGGTCTCCTTTTTGGATGAGGGCGGAGGGTTGGGATTGGGAAACATCCAGTTCGATGAGTTTATAACCGGAGGCAAATTTTCCTTCCTCCACCCAAAAATTTCCTTCAGGTGTTACCAGCGAAGCAAAATCTTTTCCCCCAAGTCGAAAGGTTCCACTCAATTGGATTTCATTTACCCACTGTTTCGTATTCTCCTGAAGGTTTTCGAGGCTTTGCCC
>JBMYOA010000481.1:0-1041 GCA_049598825.1 Opitutales bacterium
TCGTATTCGTAACCGCTGACCAATGGAATCCCTTCCCGCTCCTTGTAAGAATAAATCGCTTGTACCTTCCCCACCACAATATGAGTGGCAATGCTCTCCAACTGTTGTTTGGAGGCTGGTGCTTTGGCAGCCTGAGACCAAAAAGCAGGAAAAAACTGAATTGTTGCGAAAGTTACTAGATAGAAAAAATCTTTTCTACATAGGAAGATATTCATTTTTTCAATAGTGCAACCATCGCTTTCCCCATAGCCAATCCGACATTCATGTAGGTCTTGGCATTCCCTCCATAATGGGCATTGGAAGAAGATCCCATGCTAATTGGATTGGTGTAAACAACAGCAGCCTCTCCCTTATGCGAATCTGCAAAGGCAAACATTCCGTCGAGAATTAGCTTCTCATTTCCAGTTGCGGTTTCTTTGTTTGTTTGACCCAGAGTGGCCACCACCATTTTTGCTTTCGGAGTATTAAATTCTTTACGCAATTCTTTAAAAAGTTGCTTCAGGTTTTTACCATAAACTGTGGAATGAGCTTCGTTGTAGCGGTCTTTATCACCCTGCCACCAAAGAAATCCTGCGACCTGATACTTAGTCGCTCCGGGGTAATGCTTATCCAAATCAGACAATACTTTTTTGGCACGGGCAACATCCCCCAAGTATTGTAATCCGGCATGCCAACTATGACTGGGAGGAGGGGGCTCTTCCCCCTTCGTCCAGCTCGGGTGACGGACTTCGTCGTTGTGAGCGGGCGTAACCAAGGTAATTTTCTTGCCGGTCTTCTTATCCGTGGTCACCACTTCATGCCTTGGGCTTCCGGGAGGTAGCAAGTCCCATCCAAGGCTTCGGTTTCCGATCGAACTCTTAAGTATCAAAATCGGTTCGTCATACGCATTTCCGAGTTGATGCCCAATGCCCTGCTCAATTCCGATCTTTCCACCCGAGACAGTCAGCCAGTCATTCCGTCTTACTCCGCCTCTGCCATTGGGTCCACCACTACCCTGGGTATGCACATTCCGTACATCCATACGCTTCGTCCAATTGCCCG
>JBMYOA010000482.1:0-1037 GCA_049598825.1 Opitutales bacterium
AAGTAGTAATCAAAACCATGAGCCAAGGGACCATCGGGTATCGACTTGGACCAGTCGAAGGCATCCGGTCCGAATCCGGACTTCTTGCCTTGCTTAATCGGTTTAGCTCCCGGCTTTTTTATGGCATCCCAATTCCATCCGAGGTGCCACTTACCAATGGCTGCGGTGTTGTATCCACATTCTTTCAACATCTCGGGCAAGGTGAGCCTCTCGGAATTGAAGGCTGAAGACCCAAATGCATTTACGATACCATGAAACTTCCTCCAATGATAACGGCCGGTCAGCATGGCATAGCGACTGGGAGTACAGATTCCGGAAGAAGAATGTCCGTCGGTGAAAATCATTCCCTCTTGGGCCAATTTTTTAAGATGCGGAGTGGGAATCTTCGATTTGGGATTCAAGATTTTGAGATCGCCATAGCCAAGATCATCCGCGTACAAAATCAAAATATTTGGTTTTTTGTCAGCCGAGAATGACGAGCCCCATAACCCAAGAAACAACCCTATCGTAGTTATAATAATTTTTAACATATCCGCTTATTAACTCGATCTATAGACAGATAAAGCCAAATATTCATCTCAAAAGTAATAAATATCCGGACTGTTACATATAACTTATATGAAAAAAATTTCTTTCTGCCTTTTGTTCCTTAGTCTCAGCCTGCACTCACTTTGCAGTAAACAACCCAATATCCTCTTCATCTTTACCGATGATCATGCCTTAAATGCCATCTCTGCCTACGGTGGACCCTTAGCCAAGATTGCTCCCACTCCTCATCTCGATCGAATTGCAAAGGAAGGCATGATGTTTAATCACTGCCTCGTCACCAATTCAATATGTGCTCCTTCCCGTGCGGTCGTCCTTACCGGAAAGTACTCACATCTGAATGGCCAGTTGACCAATAAAAATGTATTTGATGGTAGCCAGCAAACCGTCCCCAAACTCTTGAAAAAGGAAGGGTACCAAACCGCAATCGTCGGAAAATGGCATCTTAAATCCACTCCCACAGGATTCGATCATTTCGAGGTTCTGAAAGG
>JBMYOA010000483.1:0-1033 GCA_049598825.1 Opitutales bacterium
AAAACGGCGTGAACTGTAAAATCATTTCCCGGGAAGAAATGCTTGAGATCGAGCCCCATGTTGCCGGAGTGCAAGCCATCCATGTACCCGAATGTGGAATCGTAAATTACAAACAGGTTTGTCTGCGCCTTGGAGAAATAATCCAGGAGAAAGAAGAAAATAAAATCTTTCTTGGTCAGCAGGTTACCAAAATCAGGAACATGGCAACCAGTCTTGTGGTTGAGACAGATAAACAGCAAATTGAGTGCAAACATTTGATCAATTGTGGCGGACTTCATTCCGACAAACTAACCAAGCTTGGCGGGCAACCACCACCGGCCAAAATCATTCCATTCAAGGGGGAATATTTTGAGTTAAAGGAAGACGCCAAGCATCTCTGCAAAAACCTTATCTACCCAGTGCCGGATCCGGCCTTCCCCTTTCTTGGTGTTCATTTCACACGCATGATTGACGGAACGGTCGAATGTGGGCCCAATGCCGTCCTCGCCTTTGGTCGGGAAGCCTATGGTAAATTTGATTTAAATCTCAAGGACCTCCTGGAATCCATCACCTATCCCGGCTTTCAAAAAATGGCGATTAAACACTGGAAAATGGGATGGGGAGAAATGTGGCGTTCTTATAACAAGGGAGCTTTTGTCAAAGCCCTCCGTCGGTTAATCCCCGAAATTGAAGCCAAAAATCTGTTGCCTGCACCTGCTGGAATTCGGGCTCAGGCTGTTTCACCAAGAGGTGCACTGGTAGATGATTTCTTAATCGAGAGTAATGATCGGATCATCAATGTTTGCAATGCCCCCTCTCCTGCGGCGACTGCATCACTGAACATCGGCTCAACCATAATGGCTCAACTTGAGGCTCGAATATAATCCAAACTTCTTACCAATAAGACCTTTGGATTTATTTTAGAGATTTCACTTTTTTTCGATTGCCCCGCTCCCTATTAATAATCATTTCTCAAAACTTTTATGAATTATATACAGCCCATCCTTCTAGGTCTTTTACCAGTGCTTTCCTTACTTGGACAAGCCGATGATTC
>JBMYOA010000484.1:0-1028 GCA_049598825.1 Opitutales bacterium
GAACGCAATGTGCGTTATCGTTCCTACCGGGTTTCAGCCAACCTGCAATGGAGCTTCGATGATCATCATTCAATTTTTGCCGGTGGGGGGTATGATTTTGCAGGAGAATTTGAAATTGAATCACCTACGCTTAACACAGACCGAGATGTGGAAAATGGAGGAGTTTTTGAAATTGGTTATCAATACCAATTCTAAGCACTTACCAATCCACCTGTAATAGCGTCGGCTGCGTCCCAGCCGGACATCGCAGCCTTTTCAATTCTTTCCCCGCCGAAGCCATCACCGGCAAGAGTGATTCCCCTGTCCTGCGAATGCCAGTGAGTTGCTCCAAAGGTAACCACCGGTTTTGCAAAGCCCCATCGATGGGATGACCAGGATGTGATTTTTACATGCAGGTGCTCTTCAGCTACGGAAAGCAAAGGGGGGATTCTTTCAGAATCAGGCGCGTCCCAAAATTTCCGCGAGTATTCATCCGATGCATGGATGGTACAGGAAGGTTCCTGGGAGATTCCTTTTACCTGATTATCCGAAATCCAATCAATCTCAGGAACGGGATGCGTTAGGGTTCCGGGATGTTTCAAGGAGGAAGACCGGTCCATGATACCCAAAACGGCCAGACAACGGGTGTGCCGAATCTTACGAAGACGGTTCATTGAATCGCCATCCAATTCGTAATCACTTCTTTGAAAAAGTTCGAGCAATTGAACGGAAGGAATCGTGAGCGCCAAATGATCCGCTTCCAATGTTCGCTGAGAATCATCTTTTTCATAAAGGGTCCAGGTCTTTTCTCTTCGCTGGATTTTCTGCAGGAAAAAAGAGGTTTCCACCTTAAACTCCTTAGCTAGAACCTTGGCCGGGGATGTCATACCCTCAGAACCCCGATACCTTTGCCCTGTGGGTACATCAGCCCGCCCGGGAATATGATCGTACCACGGAACCACCGCGTTTTCATGCTGCCAAAGAGATAAAAGCTCTTCCATTCGAGGATCCCGTACGGTGAAGAACTGGGCACCGTGATCAATTCTTGC
>JBMYOA010000485.1:0-1028 GCA_049598825.1 Opitutales bacterium
GGTTCCCAGTTCGCCATTCCTTGGATCCATCCAAGGGTATCCGGAGTAATCTGCCCACTTGACAGCATCTCGGTAACTGCAGTGACATCGTAAGGACCTGCTTGCTGATTGTTAATGTTAAGATAAATCTGGCTCATCGTGTAATTAATTTATTCTACTGATATTTTTTTCTTGTTCCTTGGTTGTCAAGTGCAGAAAGGTGCAAAGCTCGTTGCCATTTGTAGAACTTTTACCAATATATCAATTAGAATGCTAATGCGTTTTATTCATCCTCTGGCTAATTTATTGGTTTCTCTTTTGTTTTTCTCATGCGGAGAAAGCAATCAATCTTCTTCGGATGAAGTCTCGAAAGCATCCGTTGATCAAAATATATACAAACTTGATCAGTATGTAGGTGCCGAGACTTGTGCAGAGTGTCATCAGCAGTCTCATGAAAAATGGATGGAATCCCATCATTATCATGCGATGGAATTACCGAATGAAGAAACTGTTCGTGCAGATTTTAACAATTCCATTTTTGAAAACTACGGAATTACCACCCGTTTTTTCCGTCAGGATGATAAATATTTGGTTGAGACAGAGAATCAGCAGGGAGAGATGGAAGTTTTTGAAGTCGCGTACACCTTTGGTTGGGAACCCCTGCAGCAATACTTGGTGAAATTTCCTGACGGTCGGATGCAAGTGCTCCCCACCTGCTGGGATGTGGAGAAGAAAGAATGGTATCATTTATATCCAGATGAAAGAATTGCCCCGGATGATCCACTTTTTTGGACCCGTTCCATGCAGAACTGGGATCACATGTGTGCTGATTGCCATTCCACAAATCTCAGGAAAGAATTTGATGATTCTTCGCAAACTTTCTCCACTGCCTACTCGGAAATGAATGTTGCCTGCGAATCCTGTCATGGCCCGGGGCGTGAACATGTGGAACTTGCCCGGGCGAATCAGGGTTGGGATGGTCTTACCCATTTTGGATTGGCCGATGTGAATAGCAGCAATGTCGCCCAGATTGAATCCTGTGCCAAATG
>JBMYOA010000486.1:0-1028 GCA_049598825.1 Opitutales bacterium
AATCTACCAAGAGTGGTTAGATTCCCTTCAAGGTCAAACAACGCAGAGCTTGTTCCTACCGCCTCATCGATCCCGAAGGAAAACCACGCATAACCAGCAATCCAATTCTGTGACTCCATCCATGGTAGGACATCTTTCATAAATTTAAGTACAGATTCCTTAGAATGGGCATTTTTGCTTACAGACTTAGCTCCCCAGTCAGCCACGGCAAATTCTGAAATCAAAAGTGGCCGACGGTTGTAAGCTTCGTAGACTTGGATCATTCGCTCCTTAAATGACCGGGGACTCGCCCCTCCGTACCAATGAACCCCAATGTAGTCCATGCGGTAATTGCGTTTATCAGCCTCACGCATAAAGTCTCTCATCCAAGTTCCACGTACGCCCTGCGTACTTTCATCGATATCACTTAATGGGTTTGCACAAGCTGGACTACATAGGGGAATTCCAAGATCTTCGAGCATCGGCCAATACTTTAAAGCCTCGGTGAAGGGCATATTAGCCTGTTCTTTTTTATCAGGTTCATTAAATCCAAGCAATCGCTTGGCTTTACCCTCCCTAATTTGCGGAATAACCTCGCTCGTTAAAACCTTCGCAAAACCCTCTTTTCCCCATGCACCCCATGTCATGGGAATGAATTCCATCCCGACTGGCTGTGCATCAACTCGATTTGTCCCCCACGAATAGTTCCAATAGGAATTTACGGCTTTTATCTTAGGAAGATTCTGAGTCCAACTTCCTTTCTTTCCTTTTTCCCTAAGCGTAAAACAAATCCCTTTCTTTCCTGGTAATTGTAAAGCAGTGGGTAACGGATCTGTTTTGAGTGAAAGTTCGCTTTTACTACTGGGTGAAAGTTCCGCTATGCGATCTCGTGATGTAGCAGCAGGAGACCAGTACCAACCTTTGTTGTCCCAAGTCTGTCCAAACTCATAATCAGCAATTACAGTGTAGTAAGCCGCCAAAGCTCCATCGCGATCCCCTTTTTTCAGAAGAGCCTCGCCCTTAAGCCATACAATGGTGGCAAGTTCATT
>JBMYOA010000487.1:0-1026 GCA_049598825.1 Opitutales bacterium
ATAATAGGACTGATCTGGGGCAAGTCCACCAACTAAGGATGAACCGGTACCCAAGCTTTGCCTACCAAGATTGAATCGGTATTTCCACTTGTAAAATTCGGTTCCCTGATCTACCGGATCAACCAAAGCCCAAACCACTGGGTCATCGCCACCCGTTGCCAACACTTCAAATGGAATTTGCAGACTGGAAGCACCGCCCGATTGAGGAGTCGACATCTCTATGTCAGGTGCCCCGGCAAGAACTTCTATCTCATACGATTGCAAAGCCTGGGTGCCATTGGCATAGACTGCCCGTAAACTTGGTTTGTAAAGACCTGCAGTGGAGGGAGTACCGGATAGATTTCCATCTGCAGGATTAAGCAAAAGGCCGCTGGGCAATCCACTTCCCACAAAGGCAGTAGGATTTCCTGTTGCACGGGCAATATGGGAAAAACTTTGTTCAGCTGGAATTACAAATCGATTGGCCGAAGTAAAACTCGGCGGACCAATCAGAGAGTCCTGCACTGTCGGGAAAGTGGGATTGTCTTTCTGATTTTCGAAGGACCCTGTAATCCAGTCCGGGCTTCTAACTGTGTTGGATACTCTTATCTCATCGACCGTACTTGAAATGGTTCCCGATCCAATAATCCATTCAGATTCAATCTCTTCTTCAATCCCTAAGTTCGTATCGAATGTTTCATTGATCGCCAAGTTTCCGTCTACATAAAGTTGTGTGAGTCCCTGCGATGTATCCACTTGTTTGTGAAGATGGTACCACCTCTGATTATTTAATGTCACAGTACTCTCATAGGAAACAATGCTCGTTTCTAATGGATGAGAGACTCCAAATTTACCGTTCTTGAGATCCATCGCGGATACTCCACCATGCTTGAAAAAGGTAAAGGCACTTAATTGGTTGGTAATCGTATCATCAAAGGGCACACGCCAAAACCCTGCCTGCGTGGGATCACTCGGATCAATTACATGCCAGGTATCATCACCGGGTATCATAATCCAAGGTCTTAATCTTGAACCACCTCCCCATTC
>JBMYOA010000488.1:0-1021 GCA_049598825.1 Opitutales bacterium
CTAAAATTTGAGGTACTCCCCTTTTGCTCCGCTATGCTTCTCATAAAACAATCAACTACACTGGAGATGTGTAAAATGTTTGACGTTACCCTTGTATCAAAAATTGACCTTTGTATCACCAAAAGCGGTGATGCCGAGAAATTTAGAAGCAGTTTTCAAATTGCTTTTGAATCCGCCAAAGCGGATGCCAAAGCAATCTGCCAAAAAATAACTGAGCCTGTATGGCAAGAATATTATAGCAGAAAAGCCTTTTCTGCTGGTCCGGAGAAGATCTTCCTCGACTTCTTTGGTGATTTGAGAATTGCCCAAGAAAATGGTCAAACCTTTGTCCAATCAACCAAAAGCTTTGACGGTGTTACCGTCAAAGTACGCCTTGAAGTCGAAGAAGGTGTGGACAACCTTTGGCAACAATGCCCAAAGGTTCACACTCGTCTTCGTGACAATCACGGCACACTTTACGCGGACTATGCGTAAATTTTTGGCTTGACTTTTGACTAAGGATATGTTTTAATAATATATCCTTAGAATTAAGGTCAAACAAAACTGGAGTCTTGAAAAATGTCTATCAAAACTGACATTGTTGAAGCGCCAAGCCATTGGGCTTGTTATCTTATCAATGGCGATGCATCCGGCATGGATGACGCCGAAATTGCCGCCTGTGGTGAATACTTCAAAGGTATTCGAGTCCTTGACTGTAATCCTGAGACCGAGCGATTTACTAATCGCGCGTACTTGTTCGGGTCCACGTCTCAAAGCGGTTTTGTCCGTGAATATACGGTTGTGGTGTAAAAAATGTCTGTTGAATTGTATTCAAAAACCGAAAATGTTACGCTGTCACGCTCTTATCGTGAAGGCGGACATAAAATTTTCGTCTCTATGCCAAGAATCGATGAAATTGATTTGACCGATCAATTTTTCACGACTCTTGAGCTAACCCGTGAACAAGCCAAAACGCTTGCTGCTGATTTATGGCTTTTTGCTCATAATCTTGAAAATGTTGATCACACCGCCTAAAAAAGTT
>JBMYOA010000489.1:0-1020 GCA_049598825.1 Opitutales bacterium
ATAAATCGTTCCATAGTTTTCTGTACCCGCCCGGTTGCCTTTTCATCAGGCCCCAGTTCGCCGGGATCAGGGTATCCACCGGGAATCGGGGTCGTAGTCACGAAGATCAGTTTAGCCTTGGTTTTCTTCAATTCTGCAATCACTTTTTCCAAATCTTCCTGATAACGAGGCTTAGTATTGGCTGAATCCCATTGTCCAAAATTAAAACTAATCACATCCCAACCAAGTCCTGGTTGGTCGTACGCCCCTAACCACTGCACAATATTTTCCACACCTTTTCGAACCGGTCCGCAATTTGTAGGCGGATGATAAATATTAAGTTTACCCTTCAATGCAGTTCGGAGAGCTTTGTCATAATTACCGGAAATCGAATCACCGATAAAGAGATAGCGGCCAAGGTTTGGATCATCCTGAGCCTTAAAGTCCTCGAGCATCCGTAAGCAAACTTCACTTGCATGAAAAACATCCCCTTTCATTTCGCCATGAACAAAAGCCTGCTGAACAAAGGGCTTAATATCCTTACGGCTGAGCAGTCCTATAATCCGGTGCTGTCCATCATGACCCTGAGTGCCGATCTGAAATACTTCATTTCCGATTTGGACATCCATGAAACGACCATTTTCGCGAATAAACTTACCCGAAATCCAAGGTTCTTCAGAAGTAGGCAAATGATCCGCAATAGCTTTCACATAGAGTTTTCCATCCATGATTGGCCCCCTGCCCCGCTCCTCCCATTTCTTTACCGCGTTCGCATCCTTGAAAGTACGTTTGATAAACAAATTTTTAGGCAAATCATAGGAAAATTGTTTATCTCCCATTTCAAATTTCACTTTTCGTTCTTCGAACCCTCCCTTTTGAACACGGGACTGTAAGCCGATCTTGGCATCCTCGGTCAGGAGAACTTCAATCGCTCCATCCGCATTACGGATGTAAAAGTTCCTCATCTCCTGATCTAATGGCGTAATTACTCCATTCGTGACCCAGTCTCCGGTAAGAGGATCCGCATAGGATCGCTCTTCT
>JBMYOA010000490.1:0-1017 GCA_049598825.1 Opitutales bacterium
ACTAGGTAACTCGATCTGAAGTAAATATAATATTTGTTCATAATCCTGAGATTGGTAATGTGGCTTTATGCTTAGTTGCAAATCTCCCCATTTCTTAGCCTGCTTATTTTTACTTTTCTTCTGTCCTTTGTCTGGGAAGACGATCATTCATGATTTAAAGATCAATGATCCGGAATTGGAAGTCACGCTGTGGGCTGAAACTCCACTTCTTTTCAATCCTACCAATATGGATGTGGATGCAAGGGGTCGTATTTGGGTTACGGAAGGGGTGAACTATCGAAGAAGTCAGACGAGGAAAGAGGGTGACCGGGTGGTTGTGTTGGAGGATACTGATTTTGATGGGGTGGCAGACAAGTCCACTGTTTTTATTCAGGATTCCGAATTGGTGGCACCCATGGGAATCGGCGTAATGGACAATGTGATCTTTGTATCCCAAACTCCCCACATCCTTAAATACACGGATGTAAACCGAAATTTGGTTTTTGATGAGGGGGATACGCGGGAAGTTTTTCTGACCGGATTTATTGGCGGTAATCATGATCATTCCACTCATTCCGTAATCGGAGGCCCTGATGGTAAGTTGTATTTTAACCAGGGAAATTGCGGGGCTAAGATAACTGACGGGGATGGAAGGACTTTTTATGTGGGTAGTTTTTATTACAATAAGGGAGGCCCGCAGGTTGATTGGAATTTTAATCCAACCACTTTCGCGGGTAAGACCAGTGATGACGGACATGTTTGGGTATCTGGATTTACCGGACGGATCAATCCGGATGGTACCGGCATGGAAATTGTCGGTCATGGCTATCGTAATAGCTACGAGCAGATTCTCACATCCTTCGGAGACATGTTTCAAAATGATAACGATGATCCGCCTGCCTGCCGCACGAGTTTTGTACCAGAGGGTGCTTTTTTCGGATTTTGTTCGGAGGATGGAAAGTTTGGGTGGTCGGCGGATCGGGTAGCCGGTCAGACCACAGCGGAAGCAGAATGGAGAACTCATTTGCCTGGTACCTT
>JBMYOA010000491.1:0-1007 GCA_049598825.1 Opitutales bacterium
TGGTTTTCAATGCGGAACCACACCGAAAGATTAGTGCTGCCCTTAGCTGGTTGGCGGCAGATGGTAAAGACGAAGAACAAACCGACGGAATGATTGCGACGGAAGCAATCAGACTGATGGAGGAGCACAAAAAAGACCCTTTCTTTATTGCAGCCGGTTTCTTCCGCCCACACACACCCTTCGTTGCACCCAAAAAATACTTCGACATGTATCCGTTGGAGGAAATGCGTTTACCCTTCGCCCCGAGCGATGACCGTGAAGATATCCCAACCGCTGCCTTCGCTCATAACTGTCCCATTCCCCATTATGGCCTGGATGAATTGACCTGCCGCAAGGCAATGCAGGCTTATTATGCGTGCGTGTCGTTTATCGACGCCCAGGTTGGAAGAATGCTCGATGCCTTAGACCGTCTCGGCCTGACAAACAATACAATCGTAGTTTTTTGGAGTGATCATGGCTACCACCTAGGCGAACATAATGGTATCTGGCAAAAACGGACACTCTTTGAACAGGGTGCAAGAGCTCCCCTGATCATCCGCAATCCGATGTCAAAAGGAAATGGGCAGGCATGTCGTCGCATTGTCGAATTCATTGACATCTACCCCACCCTCACCGAACTGGCCGGACTACCAACTCCAAAACAAGTCGAAGGACGCTCTCTTAAGAGGCTTTTGGATGACCCACTCACCCAATGGAATGGAACCGCAATTACCCAGGTCTTACGCCCTGCAGATGACCGACTAAAAGATCCAGTCATGGGGCGAAGCATCCGGACGGAAAGATGGCGATATTCCGACTGGGCGGAAGGAAAGAACGGAGTCGAGCTCTATGATCATTATGCTGATCCGATGGAATTTAATAACCTTGCCGAGAATGCAACCAAAGAAAACCTTGCGGTAATGAAATCACTAAGAAAAATGCTCGTAAAAAAAGCAAGCGGCCAAACTCCCAAAACACCCTTTAATCCCAAAAGGCTGTAAGTTTACATGGACCCAATAACCATCATT
>JBMYOA010000492.1:0-1001 GCA_049598825.1 Opitutales bacterium
CCCTGATGCACCGCCATGGAAGGAGGGAGCCATTCGGGTGTGTTTCCATGTCCGGGCACAAAGGTAAACATGGGCTTACGCTCAAAGGTTTTACCTTTCAGGGCCTTGGTAAAATCGACACCATCAATTACATGATCCTTCGGGTAACTCATATTCATCATTTTAAGAATCGTGGGATAGAGATCGTTTGCCTGAATGCGGGTTTCGTTGATCGTTCCCGGCTTGGTCACACCTGGCCAGACCACGACTGCGGGTACGCGAATGCCTCCCTCGCGGATACCCCCCTTCCCTCCTCTCAGTGGATAATTACTGGTAATTGCAGTGACATACTTTTCGCCCTTTGTATCTGTTTCCTCGAGTCCACAGTGAATATTACCACCGTTATCCGAATAAAAAACGATGATGGTATCTTCCAACTCATCGCTATCGAGTGCGTCCAATAAACTTCCCACCGCATCATCGAGAGAATGAACCATAGCCGCATAGGTTGGCGATTGTTGCCTGCTACCCCGTTTTATTTTCTTCCGGTAATAATCAATCAATTCAGGCTTGGCACCAAAAGGTGCATGAACGGAGAACTGCCAGTAGTTCAGAAAGAAAGGCTTATTTGTATCTCTTTTCTTCAGCCAAGCAGTTGCCTCTTTGGCCATCCGGTCCTCAATATGTTCACCGGGTGCTCCTTCCGCAAAATCCGGGTTATCATAACCCCACGGAGCAAGGTAACTGGTTTTGGGGCCGGGGCCATGCCAGTGAGGAAGGTCGATATCAAATCCATGTTCCAGAGGCGTATATCCTTCTCGACCCAGGTGCCATTTCCCAAAGTGAGCGGTTTGATATCCATTGTCTTTCAAAATTTCCCCGAGCGTGGGCACTTCTTTTCGAATCCGGGTGGCGGTCTTAAGATTGCAGGATTTCTGATGAGGCACTCCACGGGTTTGTGCGATTACATCCAGCCGGACCTCGGGAAGGTGAGCGGCCGGTGAGGTCATTCCGTGGCGGGC
>JBMYOA010000493.1:0-1001 GCA_049598825.1 Opitutales bacterium
CCCCCGATTTTAGGAACAAGTAGTCCGCTGATGGCAAGGGTGTTATCACGGACGAATTCTGCAGGCAGACGTCGTGCAACTTGAAAACTGTAGAAGTTTTCCTCCGGTAAAGTGGCCTGGCGGTAAGTTCGGCTAAGAACAATTTCCTTAATAAAAGCTTTGAGGTTCCATTGCTTTTCCAGAAGAGATAAAGCAAGTCGGTCAAGAAGTTCGGGGTGCTCAGGAGGGGTGCCTTGCCCGCCAAAATCAGTGAGGTCGGGAGCTAAGCCTTTCCCAAATAGAAGATACCAGATTCGGTTTGCAAGCACACGGGCATGCAACTTGCCTTTTCCATTCTTTGGATTGGTCAGCCAATTGGCTAAGTCCAACCGATCTAACCGATCTTTATCGGATTGGATTTGACCCATGAATTCAGGGACTGCCGGTAAAACGACCGCGCCTGAGTCATCCATCCAATTTCCGCGAGGCAGAACCCTCATGGTTCGTGGTTTTACAGCCTGAGAAATCATGGTCCAGCGACCCTGTTTTACCAGATCATTCCGTTTTCTTTGAATTGATTTGAAAGTGGTTAGCTGCTCTGATGAAGCCAATTCCTGAATCTGCTCATTTAGTTGATTTAGCTTAAGTTGTAGTTTCTTCTTTTCCTCATCTTTAGCCTTTTTGAGGGAGTCTGAAATTTTCTTTTGAGAAGATTCAAGTTTGGCCAATTGTTCCTGCTTTTTCTTTGGCAGGTGCTTTTCCATTTCACTGGAGAGACGGTCGAGTTCCAGCTGTTGTTCAGTTGAGTAAATTTGGATTTCAGGTGGGCGCTTGGTGGGCAGGGAGTTACCGGTAAACCCGCGGTCTGCGATGTCGGCAAAAAAAGAGGCGAGGGCGTAGTGGTCTTTTATGGTATAAGGATCATACTTGTGATCATGGCATTGGGCACACCCAACGGTTGCACCCATCCATACCTCGGAAACATTGCGTACCCGGTCGGCCGCATAGATGGCATCATATTC